>NZ_CDWRCL010000013.1:16307-38296 GCF_977927575.1 Frankia sp. CcCS3 | reverse complement strand
CTCACCGGCGGTCCCAGCACCGGGGTGCACAGCTGGGATGACGCCTTCCTCCGCGACACCATCCAGAAACAGGTCGCCAGGACCGCTATGGAGATCGCCGGGTCTCGCAAACCCCACGATTCCGGCCGATATGAGCATGAGCGGACCGCGTTGCTGGCGATTCGCCGCTACGACCGGCAGATCATCGCGGGCATCGAACTGATGGTCTTCAGTAATGACAACCGGGGCGCGAGCCTCGGGGCGTACGGCATCGAGGAGCCGCTCGCCGAGTGGATCCGGTCGACGCTGCGAGACCCGGAGCTGCGGCTTGGATGGCGCGCGCTCATCGCCGCCTATGAGTTTCCGCCGGTCCGCGGGAACCGCCGGCTCGCCCGCGACGCCTTCCACCGACCGTGGCGGATCTTCACCACCGCCTCCACCCGGCTGACGGACCGGCCGGGGCTGTTGGCCGGGCACCGGTTCGACATCGCGCTGGCCGCGCTGACCTACTCGTTTCTGCGTGAGGTGATGGATGTGAACCAGGCCGACATCGACCAGGTCGAGAAACTCGCGGCCGAGATAGCCCGAGAGATCGTGGACGATGACAGTGCCAGCCCGCTCATGAGCTTCCGAGTGGCCTGCCGCAACGTCCTCTCGCTCCAGAAATGGCTGGAGACCAAGGCCGTGCGCCGTGCCCTGCGCCCGCCGGCCGCGGGAACCGCGAGCCCGCTGCTCACGACTACCCAGTTCCGGCTGCTGTTCGACCCGGACGGACAGGGCTGGATCTACCGGCGGCTGCTGCTCATCGCAGTCCTGAACGCGCTGCACGCACAGGGGTGGAGCCCGAAAGACGCGGCCGAGGCGCTGGCGGATCTACCCGAGGCGGAAGAAGAGATCAAGCTCGCCCGCGAGGACGACGAGTTCGTGGAAGGACTGGAGCGATGAGTTTCCTGGTTGGCAAGGTCGCGCTCGATGTCAAGGCCGGCGCGCCGAACAACGGCCTTGCGGATGACAATGTCTCCCGGGTCAAGCAGCTCCGGGTCGGTCGGGACGTCTACCCCTACGTCTCCGCGCAGGCGTTCCGCCGCTGGTTGCGGGACTCCGTCCCGGCGCAGGAACCCCGATCCGGCGTCACCCGCAGCGGCGCCGGGAAGAACCAGCAAGCTCACACCGAGGGTCGCCCGGATCGCTATTTCGACGACGACCTGTTCGGCTACATGGTTGCCAAGAAGGGTAAGGAGGCGGCCCAGACCTGCCAGCGCGACACCGTGTTCGCCACCGGGACCCTGCTCTCCGTCGCCCCGCGCAGGCCAACCGAGGACTTCGGCACCATGAGCCGCGGCTTTCAGGCGGGGGAGAACCCGGTCCTGCACGGCCACGAGCTCTACAGCGCCGAACTCGGCGGCGACCTCCTGCTCGATCTGCCGCGAATCGGCACCTTCGAGACCGGTGGTTCCGGCCTGAAGATCGCGTTGACTGCCGAGGCGGCGAAGGATGCCGTGGCGAGCGGAGCCGACAGCCTCACCTTCCGTGGGTCGCCCGCCCTTCGGCTACCTCTACCCGAACGGCGCCGGCGGGCCGCCCTGCTGCTGCGGACCCTCACCGCCGTCCGCGGCGGAGCCAAGCAGTCGTTGCACTACGGGGACCGGGCACCGGCGTTCCTCCTGCTCGCAGCGATGAAGGGTGGGATCAACCCGTTTACCCGGATCCTCGGTCTCCGCGACGGCCGGGTCACTATCGATACCACGGTCCTGCGGGAGGAGATCGCCGCCTGGCGTGAGGAGCTCGACGGGCCTGTCTACCTCGGTTGGGCGCCGGGCTTTCTCGGTGATCAGCGCGAGATCGCGCGCGGTGAGCTGGCCGCCGAGATCGAGTCCGGGCTGGTACAGGTGGACCACTCCCGGGTGCTCTTCGGACGCCTTGCGGACGAGATCGAGACCGGACTACACGACGACTGGTTCGACGACGCCAAGTCAGCCAAGTCATGAGTCTCCCCGGCGCGCCCGACCTTCTTGGCGGGGAACGAGACGCGCTGGAAGTCACTGTCAGCGCGCCGATCGTCTCCTTTCGTGACCCGCTGTACTCGGCTGTCGCGGTCACGCTTCCCTGCCCAGCTCCGGCGACCGTCGGCGGCATGCTGGCGGCGGTCGCCGGGGGATGGGACGAGGTCGACCCGGAGTTCCGGTTCGCGATGGCCTTCTCGGCGCAGGCCACCGGGGTGGATCTGGAGACCCACCATCCCCTGGAGTCGCGGGGCGCCTTCGGCCAGCCGGTGCCCCGGGAACGGCAGTTCCTGGCCTTTGCCGAGCTGACCGTCTGGATCGTCGACGAGGTCGAGCGATGGGAGCGGCGGTTCCGTCGGCCGGTGTGGCCGTTGCGGCTCGGTCGCAGCCAGGATCTCGCGACTGCCCGTACCAGACGAGTACGGCTGAGTGAGGGTGAAGGCGTGGCCGGTGGGGCGCTCGTGCCCGATGACCCCAGCTCCCACGGTAGCTCCCACGGTTCCCTGCTCCGGCTGCCGACCGCTGTCAGCCGGGACCGCGCCCGTACCCGGTGGGACGCCTATCGCCATCGGCTCTCGGTGGCGGCGGGCGGCCAGTTGCGTCCGCAGTCCGTCGAGAAGGCGCTGGTGGCGGGCTGGGTCACCACCGAAGGCCGAGCCGTCCACCTCCTCCCACCCACCCATCCCGCCCAGGTGGAGCCGTGAGTGCGGTGTCCTCGGTGTCCTCAGGGCCATCGGACGGGCGCGATCGGTCGCTTGCCGAGCTGCTGGCCAAACCGCCGACCAATTTTCGGCCCGCCGGTGAGTCGCTGACCGAGCACCTGGCGGCCACGCTCGACGCCCTGCTCGCCATCCGACGGCGGCTGGGGACGTTGGACGTCCTGCCAGACCCGCTGCGGCGCCGGTTCTGGATGATCGCGGCCTGGGCGGCACTGCTGCATGACGCGGGCAAGATCGCGGACGGATTCCAGCGGATGATGGCGACCGGGATCGGCTGGGGGCACCGGCACGAGGTCCTCTCCCTCGGATTTCTCGACTGGCTGGTGGCGGATGCCGAGGACCGCCGCTGGGTGGCTGCGGGGGTCGCCACCCACCACCGTCCGCTGGAGGGAGGCGAAGGGAGGCCGTCACTGAGCCAGCTGTATCCGCGGTACTCGACCGTTGCCGATCTGGCCAGAGCACTGGGTCCCTACGACGAAGGTCGCACCGCCGACCTGGTTGCCTGGTTCTGGCAACGAGCCGAGGCGGCCGGGCTGACCGCCGCATCGCTCACCTCCGACGCGCCTGGCCTGTCCGACCAGCCTGGCCTGTCCGACCAGCCTGGCGAGTCGGACCTGGTCGGCTGGTCCGATTTATCTGGCGTATCCGATATCATCGGCTTGTCGGCCGACGTCGATCCGACGGTCCTGGTCGAGCAGGCGCAGACCGTCCTTCATGAGCTGCTCGATACCTGGGTCGAGGGGCCGGTGCGCCGCCCGATGGGCCTCGCTGGTGTCCTTCTCCAGGGTGCGGTCACCATGGCCGACCATCTCTCCAGCGGGCATGGCTCGCTGCGCACCCACCAGCCGTTCGACGCCGGCTACCCAGCCAGGCTGACGGCCCGGCTGGCCGAGAAGGGCCAGAAGATCCGGGCGCATCAGGCGGCAGCCGGCCGGGTGCGGGGGCATCTACTGCTGCGGGCCTGGACGGGCAGCGGCAAGACCGAAGGCGGGCTGCTCTGGGCGGCGGCCCAGGTCGAGGACATCGTGGCCCGTGGCGGCGGGGTGCCGCGGCTGTTTTACACGCTGCCCTACCTTGCGTCGATCAATGCGATGACGGACCGCCTCGCGGACCGGGACCTGCGGGATCATGATGGCGCGGCAGCGGTCGGGGTCAGCCACTCCCGGGCAGCCTCCTACCACCTGGCCCGATCGCTCTGCGGAGATGACGAGACGCCGGCAGCTGGCGCGAGCGAGGTGGCGGTCCGGGATCGCGCGGCCGGGAAGGCGTTGGCCCGCGCCGAAGCCACCCGGCTGTTCCGGGAGCTGGTCCGGGTCGGAACGCCGTACCAACTGCTACGCGGGGTGCTCGCCGGCGCGGTGCACGCCAGCGTCCTGCTCGACAGCGCCAACTCAGTGTTCATCCTCGACGAGCTGCACGCCTACGACCCGAAGCGGCTCGGATACATTCTGGCGACCGCCGGTTTCTGGGCGGAGCTGGGCGGACGCGTCGCGGTGCTGTCCGCGACCGCACCGAACGCGCTGGTAAGGCTGGTCCGGGAAAGTCTCGTCCCGTCGAATTATCGGCAGGCCGGTCATCCGGGAGGCTCGGCGGGAAGTTCGGCGTCGGCCGACGCGCCCGGCACGCTCACGGTCGTCGAAGCCGACTACCGGTCGGCTCCTCATCGGCACCGCCTCCACCCGGTGGAAGGCCACCTCACCGACCCGCGAACGATCGCGCTCATCCGAAACGGCTGGCCGCGAACCAGTCCGTGTTGGTCGTCGCGAACAACATCGCCGACGCCCAGACGCTGTATGAGGAACTGGCCGAGCACGCGCCGGTGAAGGCGTCCGCGAAGGCGGCGCCGGCAGGGGAACCGGCGGGGGAAGAGGCGGGGGAAGAGGACGGCGCGCCCGCCGCCTGGCTGCTGCATTCCCGGTTCCGGCGGGTCGACCGGGCGGCGATCGAAAACGCGGTGTACGGTCGATTCCGCGCCGATGCCCAGCCGGCGGACCAGCGGCCGGGGCTGGTCGTCGCCACGCAGGTCGTGGAGGTCTCCCTGGATGTCGACTTCGAGGTCCTGTTCACCTCGGGTGCTCCCTTGGATGCGCTGGCGCAACGATTCGGCCGGGTGAACCGGACTGGTGCCCGTCCCCCAGCCGACGTTTTCGTATGCCGGCCCGAGATGCGGTCACGCTAGCGCGGGGGCAACGATCTATATGCCGATGGCGTCTACCCGCAGCAGCCGACGGAGGCGGCCTGGGCGGTGCTCGACGCCCATCGAGGTGAGGAGATCAGCGAGGCGGCGCTGGTCACCTGGCTCGACGGCATCTACGACTCGGAATGGGGGCAGGAGTGGGCCGAGGAGGTTCGGGGTTATCGCAGGGAATGGGCCACCACTTTTCTCGCCTGGGACAGCCCGTTCTCGGACCGCTCCTCGCTGGCGGAGACGTTTGACACGCTGTTCGACGGAGTTGAAGGGGTCCTTCTCCAGGACCGGGACGAATACGCCGCCCGGCTGAAGGGCGGGCAGACCCGTGGGCGTGGCCGGCTGCTCGCCGCGGATCTGCTTATCCCGCTGCCGTCGTATGCGCGGGGCCTCGGCCGATGGGATCGCGACCTTGATGTGCTGGTCGTCGACGGCGAGTACAGCGACACGCTCGGGCTGACCGCCATTCGGCCGCAGCGCCGGACGACGATCACCTACCAACTCGGCGAGCTGATCTGATGGAGGCCGAGGACGTGGGTGGCGTCCACATCAAGTACCTGCATCATTGCCGCCGTCAGCTATGGCTGTACTCACGTGGCGTGCGGCCGGAGCATCTCAGCGCCCGGGTGCTGCTGGGGGAAGCGGTCCACGACACCGCCTACGCACGGTTCCAGCCAGTGGATCTCGGCGCGGCGAAGCTCGACCATCTCGACGGCGATCTATGGGTCCACGAGGTCAAGTCGTCGCGGCGTCCCACCGCGGCCGACGAGGCGCAGGCTGTCCATTACTGCCACCGGCTCGTCGCGGTGGGTGTCGAGGCGCGTGGCGCCGTGTTGCACTACCGGCCGACCCGGCGCACGGTGCGGCTGCCGTTCGATGAGAGCCGGCGGGCAGCGGCGCTGGCCGACATCGACGACGTGCTCGCTGTCGTCGCGCAACCCGTTGCACCCGACCGTCTTGATCTTTCTTGCTGTACGGGATGCAGCTTCTTCGACTACTGCTGGACGGACTGATCCTGTGCCCGAAGCCGCCAGAACCTACTGGCTCACGTCTCCCTGCCGGATCCGGCGGAAGGAATCCACCCTCGCGATCGAGCGCGAGGACGGGACGAGAGTGCACGTTCCCGTCACCGATGTGCGGGACATCGTCGCGTGTGCTCCGGTGGACATCAACACTGCCGTACTCACCCTGCTGAACCAGCACGACATCGGCGTGCACCTGCTCAGCTACTACGGTGACTATGCCGGATCCGTCCTACCGGCCGAGGCGCACGTCTCCGGTCAGACGGTTCTCGCCCAGGCCAGGGCGGCCTCCACTCCCGAGGTGGCGATGACCATAGCCGCGGACCTCGTCCGAGCGACGGCGTTCAACGTGCGGCGGGTCGTCGACAGGTCCGCGTTACGCCGCCCGCTGGACAGCCTGGAGGCCGGGGTCGATCTTGCAGGGACGACTGCGCAGCTCATGGCGGCGGAGGGGAACTTCCGTCGAACCGCCTGGTCGATCATCGACACAAAACTGCCTGACTGGCTACGCCTCGACGGGCGCAGCCGCCGCCCGCCCGCGAACGCGGGGAATGCCTTCATCAGCTACGTGAACGGGATCATCTACGCCCGGGCACTGACCGCCATCAGGCTCACCCCGCTGCACAGCGGCATCGCCTTTCTTCACAGCTCGATGGAGCGCCATCGGCACTCCCTCGCCCTGGACCTGGCCGAGGTCTTCAAGCCGTTGTTCGCGGAGCGGCTGCTGCTTCGGTTGGCTGCACGGGAGCAACTCACTCCGGACCATTTCGAGGCGGAGGTGGGCAACGCCAGCCTGTCCGAGGCAGGCCGTCGTTTCGTCGTGCAGACGGTGCGTGACGAGCTGGGGACGACAGTGGCGCACCGCACCCTTGGTTGACCGGTCGCCTATGACGAACTGATGTACCTCGAGGCACTCAAGCTGACGCGGACCTGCCTGGAGGGGCAGCCCTACCAGCCGTTCCGGATCTGGTGGTGACGCGGTGTTCGTGATCGTGGTCTACGACACGGCCGCGGAACGCAACAGCAAGCTGCTTACGATCTGCCGGCAGTACCTGCATCACGTCCAGCGCAGCGTCTTCGAGGGCAACCTCAGCCCAGCGCAACTCCTGCGCTTCCGCCGACGGATCGAGGGGGTTATTGATCACTCCTATGATCACGTCCTGGTCTACACCTTGCCGCCGGGCGCGGATGCCGTCCGCGAGAGCATCGGAGCGGGATGGGCGGCACCCAGCGACATCCTGTGACTCCGCTCATGCCTGTCAGATTGATCAACTGTCACCATTTGTGTCATGATCTCGTTTTGATGATGTCAGACCGGAGGTTCGCTGCAGAACGACCCCCGCCGTACCCCGGCGACACGCCGCTGGACCTGCGTGTTTATACCCGGGCGGTCCTCATGATCCCTACGAGGGATTGCAACAGGTTGATTGTTGCGGGCCTCGGGCCACCAGATGTTGGCAGGGGCCGGCCGTCGCGTGCTACGCGTGGACGAGCAGGCTTACCGGGAAGTCGCGTAGCAGCCGGAGCACGTAGGCGGTGCCGCCGTCGTGTTTGCGGCCGGTGAGCACGTCCGTCCAGCGTCCCTCGGGTAGGGGGATGGTGGTGTCCCGCCAGCCGCCGCCGCGGCGCAGGCCGAGGACGAGGCGGGGCACCACGGTGACGACGGACTCGGACCGGCTGAAGGCGACGACGTTCTCCGCGGCCGAGCCGGAGGCCCACAGCGGCCGGTAGATCGCGTCCGCCCCGAACCATTCGGGATGGTCGCGGCGGGTCCGTAGCGCCCGGGCGACGACGAGCAGCTTCGCCGCGCCGGAGTCGTCGAGGGTCGGCGGGCGACGCGGCGCACCGGTCTCGGCGGTCGACTCCACACCGATCTCGGCGAGCAGCTTGGTGCGATCACCGTAGTTGACCGCCCGCCGGTTGTCCGGATCGACGAGGGAGAGATCCCACAGCTCCTGGCCCTGGTAGACGTCCGCTATCCCGGGCATGGTCAGCTGGAGCAGCTTCTGGGCCAGCGAGTTCTGCCGGCCCAGCTCCACCAGCGTGGCGACATACCGCTCCAGGATGCCGACGAACTCGTCGTCCTCCAGCACCGACTCGATGTAGTTCGTCAGGGCCGCCTCGTAGCCGGGGTCCTGGTCGGTCCAGCTCGTGTGGGTCTTCGCCTCCCGGACGGCCTTGAGCATGTACTGCGTGGCCCGGTCGGCGGGCAGCGGCCAGGCGCCGACCAGGGTCTGCAGCAGGAAGTAGACGGTGACCCGGTCGGGCCAGCCCTGCTCGGTGTCGCGGTGGCGTTCCCCGAGCCGCACGAGCCGGCCGGCCACCTCGGCCCAGCCGCGGGGATCCTCGGACAGCACCGCGAGCCGGGCCCGCACATCCTCCGACCGCTTGGTGTTGTGCGTCGACAGGGTGGTCATCGTCAGTGGCCAGTTTCGCTGGACCGACAGGTTCGCCTCGTGGAACTCGGTGACGGCGCTGCGCGGGTGCCCGGTCGTGAACGCCGGGAAGCGGCCGGGGTTGCCGCCGACCTCGTTCAGCGCCAGCAGCCGGGCATACCGGTAGAAGGCGGTGTCCTCGATACCCTTGGCCATCACCGGCCCGCAGGTCTGCTGGAACCGGACGACGAACTCGGCCGGTCCGCCCAGCGCCAGGTCCTCGATGAGGTCGACCTCGGTCGCCCGGCCCGGCAGGTGGGACCGGGCCTGCTCGCAGGCGCGGACCACATGCCCGCGGGCCTCCAGGCTCGGCGTGCCGTCCGGGCGGAGGTAGGTCCGGTAGACGTCGAAGGCGGCGAGGACCTCGCACATCGCCTCGTGCAGACCGGTTCGGGTGAGGTCGGCCCGGGCCTCCCGGGCCTCCCCGAGCGCGAGGCTCGTCAGCCGGTCCACCTCGGGCTGGAGCACGCCCGCGAGGACGTCGAGCTTGGCGGCCCGCGCCTCGGCCTCGTAGTCGGGGTCCGCGCGGGTGATCTCGCCGTAGAGCACCGCGAGGGGATGACCCGCCATCGGGTCGAGAAACAGCCGGGTCAGCCGGCCGATCCCCTCGTAGCCGGTGGTGCCGTCGCAGGCCCAGGTGTCCGGCAGCGCCTCGTCATCCTCCAGGATCTTCTCGACGACGGTCCACACCCCGCCGGTGGCCTCCGACAGCCGGCGCAGGTAGTCCTCCGGGTCCGCGAGCCCATCCGGATGGTCGATGCGCAGCCCGTCGAAGGTCCCCGCGCGGATCTGTTCGATGAGAAGCCGGTGCGTGGCGGCGAACACGTCCGGGTCCTCCTGGCGCAGCGCCGCCAGGGTCGTGATATCGAAGAACCGCCGGTAGTTCAGCTCGGTCGCGGCGACCCGCCACCAGCACAGCCGGTAGAACTGCGCGTCGAGGGTCGCGGCGACGTCGTCGGGGTCGGCGGTGCCCGCGGCGACGGGCAGCACGTGGTCGTAGTAGACGACGACCCACTCGCCGTCCTCGTCCTGTTCGACGGAGATCTCCCCGGCCGCCAGGCAGTCGGCGAGCCCGGCGCCCAGGATCGGCACCAGCACCCGGCCGGGGTTGTCGGGGGAGGCCCAGTCGATGTCGAACCAGCTGGCGTAGGGGGATTCGGGTCCCTCGCGCAGCACCGACCACCAGGCCGCGTTCGTCGTTTCCGGGGCGATCGCCATGTGGTTGGGGACGACGTCGACGATCAGGCCGAGTCCCGCCTTGCGGCACGCGGCGACGAGCCGGCGCAGCCCGCCGGTCCCCCCCAGCTCGGGATTGATCTGCCCGTGCTCGACGACGTCGTAGCCGTGGGCCGAGCCGGGCGCGGCCTCCAGCACGGGCGAGAGGTACAGGTGGGAGACGCCGAGCGTGGCCAGGTAGGGGACGACGACCGCCGCGTCGGTGAGGGAGAAGTCCAGGTTGAGCTGGAGCCGGTAGGTGGCGGTCGGTACCACCCGGTCGGCGCCGTACCCCCCGCCGGGATGCGCCGGGTCAGCTGACACGGCGCAGCACGACGGTCGAGCGGGCGTCGAGTTCGATGGGATCGCCGGCCTTCACGGCCCTTCCCATGCTCGCGGGATCGAGGGCCGAGTGGAGCAGCGCGGTGTCGCTGAGCCGGGCGTCGACCTCGGCCGTCGACGGGCGGGTGTCGACGACGATCTCCCACGAACTGCCGAAACTGGTCGCCGGCGTCTGGAACCCGACCGGTTCGTGGTGGGCGTTGAAGAACAGCAGGAACGAGTCGTCGATGATGGCCTGGCCCAGCGCGTCGGGGTCCGGTATCCCCTCACCGTTGAGGTAGACGCCGAGTGATCGCGCCGTCCCGGACTCCCAGTCGCTGTCGGACATCTCCGTGCCGTCCGGGCGAAGCCAGGCGATGTCCTTGACGGCGGGGTCGTCGCCGGAGCGCCCGCCGCTGCCGTCCGCGTCCTGGCCGCCCGCCTGTCCGCCGGTGGCCGCCTCGGCCGCGCCGTGCATCGTGTCGCCCTGCCCGCGCAGCGACTTGCCCTGGAAGAACCGGCGGCGGCGGAAGATCGGATGATCATGGCGCAGTCTTGACAGCAGGCCGGTGAACTCGATCAGGTCGGCGTTGCGCTCGGCGTCCGACCAATCCAGCCAGGAGATCGGGTTGTCCTGGCAGTACGCGTTGTTGTTGCCCTGTTGGGTGCGCCCCATCTCGTCTCCGGCGACCAGCATCGGCACCCCCTGGGACAGCAACAGCGTCGTCAGCAGGTTACGGGTCTGCGCGGCGCGCAGGGACAGGACGGTCGGGTCGTCGGTGGGCCCTTCGACTCCGCAGTTCCACGACCGGTTGTCGTCGGAACCGTCCCGGTTGTCCTCGCTGTTGGCCTCGTTGTGTTTTTCGTTGTAGGAAACCAGGTCGTGCAGGGTGAACCCGTCGTGCGCGGTGATGAAGTTGATCGACGCCCACGGCCGGCGCCCGCTGTTCTCGTACAGGTCGCTCGATCCGGTCAGCCGGGAGGCGAACTCGGCGATCCCGTGGTCCTGCCCGCGCCAGAAGTCGCGGACGGTGTCGCGGTACTTACCATTCCACTCGGTCCACAGCGGGGGGAAGTTCCCCACCTGGTAACCGCCCTCGCCGAGGTCCCACGGTTCCGCGATCAGCTTGACCTGGGAGACCACCGGATCCTGCTGGACGAGGTCGAAGAACGATGACAGCCGGTCGACGTCGTAGAACTCCCGGGCCAGGGTCGCCGCGAGATCGAACCGGAACCCGTCGACGTGCATGTCGGTAACCCAGTAACGCAGCGAGTCCATGATCAGTTGTAGCACGTGCGGGTGTCGTACCCGCAGGCTGTTGCCGGTGCCCGTGTAGTCCATGTAGTACTGGGGTCGGTTGTCCACGAGCCGGTAGTAGGCGCTGTTGTCGATGCCGCGGAAGCACAGCATCGGACCCATGTGGTTGCCCTCAGCGGTGTGGTTGTAGACGACGTCGAGGATCACCTCGATCCCGGCCTCGTGCAGGTTCTTGACCATTCCCTTGAACTCCTGCACCTGGCGGCGGTGGCCGCCGGAGGCGGAGTAGCCGCTGTGCGGCGCCAGGAACGCGATGGAGTTGTAGCCCCAGTAGCTGCGCAGCCCGCGGCTGACCAGATGCTCGTCATGGACGAACTGGTGCACCGGCAGCAGCTCGATCGCGGTCACGCCGAGCTTGCGATAATGGTCGATCATCACCGGGTGGGCGACTCCCGCGTAGGTCCCGCGGTACTCCTCCGGCAGGCCGGGATGGTTCTTGGTCAGCCCCTGGACATGCGCCTCGTAGATCACCGACTCGTTGTAGGGCCGGCGTGGCGGGCGGTCCCCGTTCCAGTCGAAGAACGGGCTGATTACCACCGACTTCATCATGTGGGGGCCGGAGTCGGCGTCGTTGACGCTGTCGGGGTCGCCGAAGGTGTAGGGGAACACCGCCTGGTCCCAGGCGACCTCCCCGTCGACCGCCTTCGCGTACGGGTCGAGGAGGAGCTTGGTGGGGTTGCAGCGCAGCCCTCGGGCGGGGTCGTAGGACCCGTGGACCCGATAGCCGTAGCGATGGCCCGGTCCCACGGTGGGAAGGTAGGCGTGCCAGACGAAGGCGTCCCGTTCCCGCAGGTCGATCCGCTCCTCGTTGCCCGCGTCGTCGAACAGGCACAGCTGGACCCGGTCGGCGACCTCGGAGAAGATCGCGAAATTCGTGCCCGATCCATCGTACGTAGCGCCCAGGGGATAGGGGCTGCCGGGCCATACCTGTGACATACGACCGAAGCCTACGGGCCGAACGGTATTCGCGGGCCGAGGTCACTTCATTCCTGGTTTGCGGCGCCTGCGATCTTTGAAGATCCTTTGATCGCCCACTGAACTAGGCAGTCTATCATGGAGTCATGTCCGACGGGACGATCTGGATCGTCATCGCCGGCGCCTTGGTCGTCGGCGAACTGCTGACGCTGGACCTGACGCTGGCGATGTTCGCGCTGGCCGCGCTCATTGGGGCCGGTGTCGCGCTGCTCGGCGTCGATCTGGTCTGGCAGATCGTCGCCTTCGTGGTCGCGGCGGGTGGATTCGGGCTGGGACTGCGCCCGGTGGCGAAGCGTCAGCTGCAACGTACGCCGCCCCTGCTCACGGGTACCGACGCGCTCGTCGGAGAGCGCGCGATGGTGGTGGAGCGGGTCGACGGCGACGGGGGTCGCGTGAAGGTCAAGGGAGAGATCTGGTCGGCCCGGTCCTACCCCACCACCACCGTGCTCGAGGCCGGCAGCGAGGCGCGGGTGCTGCGCATCGATGGTGCCACTGCCATCGTCCACAGTTTCGAGCTCTGACGACCGGGGCCCCGGCGCCCCCGGCGATGCCAGTGGATGTGACAGCGCCGACATCGGGACGGTCGGCCTTTAACCGGCCGGCATCGGGACGGCCGGCATCGAGGGGGCTGAAAGTGAGGGGTACGCCATGGCAGGAGTGATCGCCGCCGCGGTGATCGCGGCGGTCCTACTGATTTTTCTGGTCCGGGCGGTGCGCATCGTGCCGCAGGCGCGCGCGATGGTCATCGAACGGCTGGGCCGGTATCACCGCACGCTGACGCCGGGCCTCGCGATCCTGGTCCCAGTTGTCGACCGGGTCCGTGACCGCATCGACCTCCGGGAGCAGGTGGTCAGCTTCCCGCCGCAGCCGGTGATCACCGAGGACAACCTGGTGGTCGGGATCGACACGGTGATCTACTTCCAGGTCACTGACCCACGGGCGGCGACCTACGAGATCGCGGACGTGATCCGGGCGATCGAGCAGCTGACCGTCACCACGCTGCGCAACGTGATCGGTGGGATGAACCTGGAGGCGACCCTCACCTCGCGGGACCAGATCAACGGGCAGCTGCGCGGCGTGCTCGACGAGGCCACCGGCAGGTGGGGAATCCGGGTTAACCGGGTGGAGCTCAAGGCCATCGATCCGCCGAAGTCCATCCAGGACTCGATGGAGAAGCAGATGCGGGCCGAGCGGGACCGCCGGGCCGCGATCCTGACCGCGGAAGGCGTCAAGCAGAGCGAGATCCTGCGGGCCGAGGGGGAGAAGCAGGCCGCGATCCTGCGGGCCGAGGGGGAGCGGGAGGCGCAGATCCTCACCGCCCAGGGCGAGGCCCAGGCGATCGACACCGTCTTCCGAGCGATCCACGAGGGTAACGCGGACCAGAAACTGCTAGCCTACCAGTACCTGCAGACGTTGCCGCGGATCGCCCAGGGGCAGGCGAGCAAGTTGTGGATCGTGCCCAGCGAGCTGACCACCGCCCTCGGTGGCCTCGGTGGCCTGTTCGGCGGTGCGGACCAGGCGGACAAGACTGTCGGGGCCCGTCCCGCGCCCGCCGAGGGCCCGTCCGCGGGACCTCCGTCGACCGGTTCGTAACCCCGGGTCTCCCGGCCCAGCGGCTCATCGGTCCTGCGCCCGTCGGCCCGTCGGCCCGTCGGCCGCCGGCTGTCGTCGCCTGATCTTTTCGGGTGACCTGTCTCCTTGGGCGACCCGCCTCCTCGGGTGACCTGCCCGATCGGCCCATTCCGAGCCCGTCACCAATGGTTGGTGCGGACAAAACTTCCCGCCATTTAGTGATACTTCAGGAGGAGGTAGGGCTAGTCCGCTGAGCCGGACCATGGGACGATTCACCCAGCCAAACGGGGGCGGGTCGACGGGCGCAGGGGAAGGCGTTCCTCGTCGACGGAGGTCCCGCGTGGTCGCAATGTCCCCGACAGCTCGTGAGCTGTCATCCGGCTCGTCGTCCTTCGCCGTGCCGGGCAAGCTGGCGGTTCTCGCCTGTCCGCCGGCGCTGTGCCCGCACCTGGAGTTCGCCGTGTCCGGCGTTCTGTCGTCGCCACTGTCGTTGACCTGGACGGCGCAGCCCGGTATGCCCGGATTCCTCTTCGCCGGGCTGGAGTGGCGGGCGTCGCCTGGTACCGCGGGGCGGGTGGCTGGCGCGCTGCGCCGGCTCGGGCACGTCACGTTCGAGACCGTCGAGGGACCCTCACCGGGGTGTGACGCCGAGCGGTACTCCTACACCCCCGATCTGGGGCTGCACCGCGCCGCGATCGCCGCGAACGGGGACGTCGTCGTGGGGGAGGCGGCGCTGCGGGCTCTGCTGGAACGGGGGGAGGCCCGGGAGGCGCTCTCCCGGGGCCTGCACCGGCTGCTCGGAACCGCCTGGGACGACGTGCTCGAACCACTGCGCCGGGGCGCCCACGGCGCCCCGATCACCTGGCTGCGCCGGGCCGGGTAGCCGGGTGGGGCAGCCAGGTGACCGGGTACCGGCAGTGCCGACCGGCTGCCGCGGGAGAGCTGCTGGACGTCGGCCGGGCGGGCCGGCGGGGTGGACGAGGCTCCTGGACTGCGGAAGATCAGGGCGGCAGCGTCGTCGGTCAAGATCGGGGGATTCTCCGGGGCGTCTGGGGGCCGAGGGTGTGGTGAAGCCCACATCGGGGTAGCGCGGGTCTGACGGGCACATACCCCGGCGGTCGTGCGTTGTGGGTTGCGCACGACTACGCACAACTTCTCTGGGAGTTACTTCAGTGGCCACCGATTACGACACCCCTCGTACAGCTGACATCGAGGACGCCTCGGAGCAGAGCCTCGAGGCCCTCAAAGCTCGGCGGGCGGACGCGGCGGCTGATCTCGGTGACGACGTTGACCCGTTCGAAACCGAGCTCGGCCTGCCCGGCGCCGACTTGTCTGGCGAGGAACTGAACGTCCGTGTGCTGCCGCGTCAGGCCGACGAGTTCACCTGCACGCAGTGCTACCTGGTGCATCACCGCAGCCAGCTCGTGGACGAGCGACGGATGATCTGCCGGGACTGCGCGGCCTGACCGACCGCGTGGTCTGATCGGCTCTCGATCAGTCTCCACCGCCGATGACAGCTGCCGATGACAGCTCCACGATCAGTTCGGGCTCGACCGCTACCGGCGGTTCGGGCTCGTCTGGCCCGGCCCGGCTCCTCACCCGACCAGAACGCCGGCGTCCCGCATGCGCGCCACGGCTCGCTCCTCGTCGCCCGGACGCAGGTTGACGAACCTGGTGAGGTCGAGTGGCAGCAGCACCTTCAGGCCCCGCAGCCGAGCGTCCAGCGCGCTCTCCTGGACGCAGTGGTCGCCGGCCAGCCCGACGACCACCACCGTCGACACGCCCAACTGCGCCAGCCGTTCACCGAGCACCGTTGTGGCTCGCCTCCCCGATGCCGGGTCACGCACCGAGAAGGCCGAGTAGCCGTCGCTGCCGTCGACCCCCTTGCGGATCACCTCACCCTTGACGATCAGGTCGGGATGGAACTGGGCGCCGGGGGTATCCCCGACGCAGTGCGGCGGCCAGATCCCGCCGCCGGTGACGAAGTGCGGGGTCTCGTGCGGGTGCCAGTCCTGGCTGTAGAAGACCGGGGAGCCGGCGGTCACCGCCGCGGCGATCTCCGCATTGATCCCGGCGATGATCTGCTCACCACCGGCCACGTAGAGGCTGCCGGCCGGATCGGCGAAGTCGTTCTGCACGTCCACGATCAGCAGAGCGGTCCCCGGCCCGTAACGCTGACTCATCGTCGTGTCCCCTCCGTCGCGCTCCGCCCTCGCGTCGCGGTGTACCCACCTCTCCCGGTGTACCAGTCTGTCCCGGTGTACCAGTCTGTTCTGTCCCGGTGTACCCGTCCGTTCGGTATGACCACACTGTCGCATCTCGACACGCCCGCGTCGATATCCCTGATCATGATGGTGCGTCGGCTTAGGTTCGCAGGATGCGTAGCCGAGACTACGGGCCGGACGTCCTGGCTCCCCCCGCCCGTCCGCGCCAGGCGCGTCCGCCGGAGGTCGAGCTCGAGCGTGACCTCGTGGTCGAGGACGTGGCCACCGGGTTCTGCGGGGCCGTGGTGGGCAGCGAGAACGGTGGGGTGACGCTGGAGGACCGTCACGGCATCCGGAGGGTCTTCCCCCTGGAACCCGGCGCCTTCCTGATCGAGGGCGCGCGGGTGACCCTCGTGCGTCCCCGCCGCGGGACCCCGGCCCCCGCGGCGCGCACCGCGTCCGGGTCCGTCGCGGTGCCCCGCCGCCGGGCCAGGGTCGCGCGGGCGAGCCGTATCTACGTGGAGGGTCTGCACGACGCCGCCTTGGTCGAGCGGGTCTGGGGCGACGACCTGCGCATCGAGGGGGTGGTGGTGGAGAGCTTGGACGGGGTCGACGACCTGCCGTCGGTGGTCGCGGGGTTCCGCCCGGGGCCCGGCCGCCGGCTCGGCGTGTTGGTGGACCATCTCGTCCCGGGGTCGAAGGAGAGCCGGATCGCCGCCTCCGTTGCCGGTGACCACGTCCTGGTGACCGGTCATCCCTACATCGACATCTGGCAGGCGGTGAAGCCGGCGTCGGTCGGCATTCCCCGCTGGCCCGAGATTCCCCGCGGCCAGCCCTGGAAGGAAGGGGTCTGTCAGGCCCTCGGTGTGGAGGACCCGGCGCAGATGTGGCGCCGGGTCCTGGCCTCGGTGGACAGCTACACCGACCTTGAGGTGGGCCTGCTCGGCGCGGTGGAACGACTGATCGACTTCGTCGCCGGCTGACGGCCGGGCCCGGGCGGCCCCCCGTACGCGCGCCGCGCAGCCGACCGCGTACGGTCACTTCGGCGGGGACGGGCCCCCTCCGTAGGCGGGAGACACCGAATGCCGGCACGGATCAGACCATCGATCCTGCTTCGGATCGTCGGTGCGGCCGGCGTGACCCTGGTCGTCGTGGCCCTGGTCGCCGGGGTGGCTCTGCATCTCGTGGGGGGCGGGCCCGCGGGGCCGGGCGCACCCGGCCCGGCCCGGCCCGGCGTGGACGGGACCTCACCAACCGCCCTGTCCGGCCGGAAGGTCGTCCTCGACCCCGGGCACAACGGAGGAAACGGCGCCGCCGCGGCGTCGATCAACCGGCGGGTCCCAGCCGGCGGTTTCGACAAGGAATGCGACACCGTCGGCGCCGAGACCGACAGCGGTTACCCGGAGCACGCCTTCACCTTCGACGTCGCGGGGCGGGCGGCGGCCATTCTGCGCTCCCGGGGCGCGAGTGTGATCCTGACGCGCGACAACGACTCCGGGGTGGGCCCGTGCATCGACGAGCGGGCCCGCATCGGCAACCGGGTCTCGGCCGGCGCGGTGGTGTCGATACATGCCGACGGGGGACCGGCGGACGGACGCGGCTTTCATGTCATCGCGCCCGCGCTCAGCCCGGACCGGGCCAACGCACCGATCCTCGCCCCGTCGGCGCGTCTCGCGGCGATGGTGCGATCCGCCTTCGGCCGGGCCACCGGGCAGCCATTGGTGGACTACCTGGGCGAGGATGGTATGACGATCCGCTCCGATCTCGGTGGGCTCAACCTCTCGCGGGTGCCGAAGATCTTCCTGGAGTGCGGCAACATGCGCAACCGCACCGATGCGGCCGAGCTTGCCGACCCGGCCTGGCGGGCCCGGGCGGCGGCGGGCCTCGCGGACGGGATCACGTTGTTCCTGCTGGGGGACGAGGCGTCCTCGCCCGGCCCGGGCTGACCCGGCTTCGTCCGGTGATGGGCGTGACGGCGGCCGGGGCCCCTTGTCGGATTTCCGGGCGCCCAGCGCCCACCGGCCGTCGCACACGCAGAGGGCCACCCGTGACGGATGGCCCTCATAGGAGGGCGAGAATGTGTCTCGCGGTGGGCGATACTGGGATTGAACCAGTGACCTCTACCGTGTCAAGGTAGCGCTCTCCCACTGAGCTAATCGCCCGCGAAAGGATCAGAGGCGGAGGCGGGAATCGAACCCGCGTACAGGGCTTTGCAGGCCCTTGCCTAAACCACTCGGCCACTCCGCCGTGGGAGGCCGCTGGGGACGAACCTCAAGACTCTCTGCTCCCGAGCGGACGACGGGATTCGAACCCGCGACCCTCACCTTGGCAAGGTGATGCTCTACCAACTGAGCCACGTCCGCGCTGCTCCGCCCTTCTCGGCGGTGCAGGTAGCACTCTAGCGGACGATCGGGCCAGACGTCGAACCGTCCGGCGGGCGTCGCTGAGATGTTGCGTTGGGTCAAGGTTCTCCGGATGAACGTCGGTTTTCGCCCACGGCACGTCCATGCGGCCGGCCGGCCGTCGAGGGGCTGGTCCATGCCCTGGGCGGCGGGTCACCTCGGGCGGCGGTAGCGTGATCGGAATGAGCGAGACGAACGTGGCGGCTCGGGAGGCGAGCCCCCTCGGGTGTGTGGAACCGGCACCCCCGTGGGATGTCTCCTCGTTCCTGCTCGCCGGCGGCCGGTTCGCGACTGAGGTCGTGGAGATCAGTGATGACGCCGCGGTGCTGGATCGAGATGGCTTCTGGGCGGTCGTCGTCGACTTCGAGAGGGCCGTCCGTTGCATCCGGTTCGCCGACGTGCGGCCGGCGCCTCCCGGTGGTGCCGCGGCGCTGCGGCGTGGCCCCTGGCTCGGACCGCCGCGAGCCGCATGGACGACAACCATGAACCGGGCGGCCTACCTCGACGGGGTTGTGGCGATCCGTGAGCGCATTGCGGCGGGGGAGGTCTACCAGGTCAATCTCTGCCGATTGCTGTCGGCACCCCTGCCTGCGCCCGCGGCGGAACGCGCGGGGGGTCCCGGTGCCTGTGCTGCCGGTGTCGATCTCGGTGCCCTGGCGGCTGTCGTAGCCGCCGGCAATCCCGCGCCGTACGCGGTCGTCCTGGATGTGCCGGAGGCCGGGGTGCGCATCGTCGGCGCCTCTCCGGAGCTGTTCCTCTCCCGCCAGGGCGACGTCGTGAGTTCCAGGCCCATCAAGGGAACCGGTCGGACGGCGGCGGATCTGCGGGAGAAGGACGTCGCCGAGAACATCATGATTGTCGATCTTGTTCGCAACGATCTTGGGCGGGTCGCCCGCCCGGGAAGTGTGACGGTGCCTTCGCTCTGCGCAGTGGAGGAGCACCCCGGTCTCGTGCACCTCGTCTCGACCGTCCGGGCCCGGCTGCGGCCGGGGGTGGGCTGGCAGGACCTCCTGGCGGCGGCCTGCCCGCCCGGTTCCGTCTCCGGCGCCCCGAAGTCGAGCGCGCTGCGGATCATCCGAGAACTGGAACCGGCCTCTCGGGGCTACTACTGCGGAGGGATCGGCTGGGTGGATGCCGACCGGAACGTGGGTTGGCTGTCTGTTGGCATTCGTACGTTCTGGATCGAGGACGACCGGATCTGGTTCGGTACCGGCGCTGGTATCACGTGGGGGAGCGATCCGGACTCGGAGTGGCGTGAGACCGAGCTGAAGGCCGACCGGCTGGTGGGGCTGGCGAGCCGATCGGACGATAGGCCGGGCACCGGCGGTGGGCCGAGGACAAAAGAACCCGCCTGGCGGCGCTAGCCTGGCCAGGCGGGCGGGTGCTCTGTGTGTGGCTGGGTGGAAGCTGCCTCGGATGCAGGTGGGGAAGGGTCTCCCCCGGTCGCAAAATGCCCACACCGGCTTGCCGGGATCGGGCAGCGGTCCCGACCCCGGTGAGATCATCGCTCGGGGCCACCCCAGATGAGGAGGGCGAGTTCGGCATCAAGATCGATGATGTCGCTCTCTCCGCCGAGGGGGACGGCTGAATACGTCCGCCGCAGGAAGGCCAGCACCTCGGACCGCGGCATCTCGAACAGTGCATGCCCGGACGGGCTGGACAGGGACAGGCAGACGATCCGTCCCCCGGACTGGGCGGCAGGCCACACCTGCACGTCGCCATCCCCGGCGGGTCGGCGCACACCGTCGCTGAGGAGCTGGCGCGCGAACGTCCACTCCACGACCTCGTCCGCACCGGTGCGGAAGCCGATGCTGATCGCGTACGGATCGGCAGGCTCGTACCGGACGGTGGCGGCGACCGGCACGGGCGCTGCCCCGGGGACGACAAGGCGGAGGGCGAGTTCTGCGGTGATTGAATCGTGACGAATAGTCATCGGGCGGCCTCTCATGGTGCGATGGTGCGGGCGAGCACCCGTGTAACGGGATAGTTCCCTCTCCGAGTCCCGTTGGAAACAAGATTATGCCAAGACAACATCCGTTACGGTAGTTCGGGCGAGTTGCCTGGCCCGGAAGGGTGAACCTGCCTCGAGTGATCATGGTTCGGCCGGCTGTCGGACGGATCTTCTACTTGAATCCTATAGATGATTACCGTCCGTAGTGTCCGAACGTCCCTCGAGCGTCAGGCCATCCCGCCAAGGCCGTTCCCCCTCAAGTCTTCCCCGTCGGGACCCTTCTCAACCACGGCCAGTCGCGGCGAACCTGACCCAGTCCGGCCACCGGGCAGGACGGCGGACATCGCCCCATCCGTCCGTCGACCCCCCGCCGTCGGCCCCCTTCGCCGGCCCGTATCCTCGGCGTGTACGGTGGTCCCACCGGCAAGGGCGTATAGCTCAGTGGTAGAGCGCTGCCTTCACACGGCAGAGGTCCGTGGTTCGAAACCACGTACGCCCACGCGATTGGGCTTGCCATGCTCCGCTCCCGGGTCGGGAGCTTGCTGTGCTCCCGCGGGACATCTGCCCCGTGGATGATCTTCGTGCCCCCCGCGATGCGGCGTTTTTCCTGGTCAGGGCGGGTCCGTCGGTGCCTGGGAGGGGCTACCCCAAACGGGTGGTGCGGCTTGGCGGTGTCCTCTCCCGCCGGTGGGACTCGGCGCGTTTCCCCCGGTAGGAGGCCGTCCCGGTCCCGCCCGAGACCTGCCCGGGGCTGCCCCCGACCTCCGCGGCGTGCTGCGCCTCGAAGGGTGGTCGGAGCTGTCCACTGCCGGTGGGGCGCCTGTCCCGGGGAGCGGTGCGAAATCTCCCCGATTGGCCGGTTTCTGGGTGTCTGGGCCGCGACGTCGTGGGCTGGCGACGAATCAACATCTACCCCCACTTTGGTGGGGACACCACCGATGGAGGCGGATCCCGGAGGGGGTCCCGGCCGGTGCTCCAGCCCGGGAGACAGCCCGGCAGACAGTGTGGGCGACGAGCACGTCGATACCTCGACCCGGGGTCGGCTCCGAGCCTCGTTCTTTACGGAAAGTGACGTCCGAGCCCGCGTCGCCGGGCCCCCGGGCGCATCGCGCGAGCCGCCGCCGCGATGCATCGCGGTCCTTGGGAGCGGGCCTGTCCACCTTTCGGGCGCATGCTGTTGATTCGTGGTGCCCGTGGAGCTCCGCGTGCTGGAGATGGTCGACGCCGTGCGTCGCCGTGGAACGATTCCGGTGGCCGTTGGTATACCGGTTGGTCCATGGTGGATCGGCATCGTTGTGCGTCCCGCCCCTTTCCGCAGGTCACTGGTTTGCGAGTGGGGTCCACGCCAGGTCCGATTGGCGTTTTCCCCATGAAGGTGCCGCCGACGCTGTACAGATCGGCTTAGGAGTCGAAATGAAATAACTTGCGCGTTTCGAACCCTCCACAGGCCTGTGACCTGCGATGATGCTCTCGATCACGTATTTGTTACTTCATTACGTCCCCTTAACGTCCGCTAAGATGGCCGGGCAGGGCGTAACGGGCTCGGGTTGTCGCAAGGTTGTCGCGATGGCTTCTCGCGGGGTTGCGCCGGGAGGGCTCCTCCCGGTCGCGGACCCTTCGTGTGCATCATCCTCGCGTCAGATCCAGGGCGCCGTGGTTCGAAACCGATTACGTCACTTGGGGGA
>NZ_CDWRCL010000013.1:0-15670 GCF_977927575.1 Frankia sp. CcCS3 | reverse complement strand
TTTCATTTCGACTCCTTGAGGGGGACTGGCGGCGACCCCCCACGCCGTCAGTCTCCCTCTTCATGCGCCGGACCGCACCCGCACGCGAGCCTCCTCGCGTACCGCGGGCGTCTCTCGTCGCTCAGATCCTGATAAATTGACGAGACGATATTGCTCCCCCCTGGGGAGCTCGTCCCGGGGAGGCGGCGCCCTTGCTGATGGCCGAGCAGGTTCCGGTGCCCATGGCCCGCTCGATGGGCGCTGCCTGCGTGTTCACTCGGCTCAGCCGGGGCGGCGTCGTGGCGGCCGCCCAGTGACGGCCGAGGTCTCACCCGAGGGGGTTCCCCTGGAGGAGCAGGCCGGGGTCGGCGGTCCGGATGCTTTCCAGCGGCTCTACACCCCGCACCGCATGGCCTATATCAGGGGCGAGGGCCGCTCCCGTGACGATGAATGCCCATTCTGTTCCATTGTCGGGATGTCCGACGAGGACGGCCTCGTGGTTGCTCGGGGTAAAAGCGTCTACGCGGTCCTCAATCTGTACCCCTATAATGCCGGTCACCTTCTCGTTGTGCCCTATCGCCACATCGCGGACTACGCCGACATGGACCCCGAAGAGATCGTCGAGATGGCATTCTTCGTTCAGCACGCGCTCCGTGCGCTGCGGGCCGCCAGCGGGGCCCACGGTTTCAACACCGGCATGAACCTGGGGGATGTCGCCGGCGCCGGGATCGCCTCGCACGTGCATCAGCACGTGGTGCCGCGGTGGGGCGGTGACACGAACTTCATGCCCGTGGTGGGCGCGACCAGGGTGCTCCCCGCCCTGCTCGGGCAGACCAGGGAGATGCTCGCCCAGGCCTGGGCGCAGACCGCGCCCGACGAGTAGGGCGGGTAGCGCCGGGCCCGGTGGAGGCCGCAGCCGGGTCGGGGCGCTCCCGTCGGGGTTGCCCGCCGCACCGGGTCCCGCCCGGCGCCGGGCCCGATGCGGCGGGTGTGCGGTCACGGATGTCTCCCACCGGCAATCCTCCCTGAGCCGGGCCGAGGGTTGCCGGTCGTCCGTCTTTCCCGCTTTATGTCGGATTCCTGCTTTATGCCGATTTTTTCGCTTCCGCCGACAGGGCATCCCCAAGCTGTGGTGGCATCGGCTCGTAGCCGCGATGGTCCCGCGTGAAGCTACCCGTGCCGTGGCTCAAGGACCGTAGTTCAATCGCATATCGGATCATTTCGCTCGCAGGGACCTCTGCGTGAACGACCGTCCGGGGGGTGGCCCCGGGCCCGCCCGGGACGGGTTCCATCCCGACGACCCGTCCTCGGCGAGTGGATAGGTCGCCCATCACGGCCCCGACGTACTCGTCGGGTACCAGGACGCCAACGGCCAGGATCGGCTCAAGCACGACGACGCCGGCGGCCCGGGCCGCGTCCTTGAGCGCCAGTGCGCCGGCGATCTGAAAGGCCATGTCCGAGGAGTCGACGCTGTGCGCCTTGCCGTCGACGAGGCGGACCCGTAGATCAACCATGGGATGGCCGGTGCGGACGCCCTGCGCCATCTGCGCCCGGACGCCCTTCTCCACCGAGGGGATGAAGGCCCGGGGAACCGCGCCGCCGACCACCTCATCGACGAACTCGAAGCCCCCACCCGCCGGGAGCGGTTCGACCTCGATCTGGCAGACCGCGAACTGGCCGTGCCCACCGGACTGCTTGACCTGACGGCCGAGTCCGCGCGCCGGGGCACGCAGCGTCTCCCGGAGCGGGATCCGGGGCGCGGTCCGGTCCACCGCGGCGCCGTAGCGCTGGGCGAGCCGTTCCAGGACCGCGTCGCTGTGGGCCTCGCCCATGCACCACAGGACGAGTTGGGCGGTCTCGGGGTCCTGCTCGATCCGTAGTGTCGGGTCCTCCACGGCCAGCCGGCCGAGTGCGGTCGACAGCCTGTCCTCGTCCGCGCGGCTGCGGGCCCTGATCGCGATAGGGAGCTGCGGTTCGGGCATCGACCATGCGGGCAGGTAGCGCGGGTCGTCGCGATCGGAGAGGGTGTCGCCGGTCTCGGCGGTGCTGAGCTTCGTCACCACGCAGATGCCGCCGGCCGGGCACTCGCCCACCGTGTGCAGAACCGAGCCGTACGGCCGGGAGAGCGCCCCGACCTGCTCGTCGTCGTCGTGGTCGGCGTGCCCGGCCGCGGCTCTGCCGTGCCCGCTGACGTGCACCGCATCGTCGGGATGCAGCGTGCCGGAGAACACCCGGACCACTGACATCCGGCCCACGTAAGGATCCGTGGTCGTCTTCACGACCTCGGCCACGAGCGGCCCGGCCGGATCACCGTGGCTCTGGTCGCAGGGGGAGCCGTCAGGGCGGCTCACCGGCGGCAGGGGATGCTCCCGCGGTGAAGGGAACCCCTGCACGAACAGGTCCAGCAACTCGACGGAGCCGAAACCGCCGGCCCGCCCGCTGCCCCGATCGCCCCCTGCCGCGGCGCCCGGGCCCGAGGTCGAACCCGGAAGCAGACCGGCCGGCAACACCGGGAAGAACGTCCCGCGGGCGACCGCGGTCTCCAGATCGCCGAGCAGGAGCTTGGTGTCGGGCTCATCACCGGACAGGTACCGGTCGAGGAGGGTCTCGTCCTCACTCTCAGCGATGATCCCCTCGACCAGGGCGGCGCGGGCGGAGGCGTACCGGCCGGTGAGGCCGGCCGGGGTCGCGAGTTCCTGGCGGCCGCTGCCCGGGTACTCCAGCACTCGCCCGGACAGCAGATCCACCAGCCGCATCGAGGCGCCGGCCTCCCGCTCGGGCAGGTAGGCCGGCAGCACGCCGGCCCCGAAGGCCCGTTGGCAGCCCTGGACGGCCGCCGCGAAATCGGCCCGGGGATGGTCGAGATGGGTGAGCACGATCGCGCGGGGCATGCCGACCCCGGCGCACTCCGCCCACACCATGCTGGTCGCGCCATCCACCCCGTCGACCGCGCTGACGACGAACAGAGCGGCGTCGGCGGCCCGCAGGCCCGCCCGCAGCTCGCCCACGAAGTCGGGATAGCCCGGGGTGTCCAGAAGATTGATCGTGAGCCCGTGGTGACTGACCGAACACAGGGTGAGGCTGACCGACCGTGCCGGGCGACGCTCGGGATCGGCATGGCCGACGTAGCTGGTCTGGGCGGTCTGACGGTCGCCGTTCTGGCGGCCCGGCGGCCCGGCGGTGGCGAGCAGACGGTCCACCAGAGCCGTCTTGCCCGCGCCGGTGTGGCCTACCAGGACGACGTTGCGCACATCGCACGAGGCTGATGACATCCTCGCCTCCTTGACTGGGAGGTAACGGCCTGTTCGGTAACGGCAGCGTCCTCCCCTGTTACCTGGGACACAAGCCCGAGGGCGGCCGTGGTCGGGAATGCGCGGATCGTGGCGGCTGTACTGTGAAGACCGCCCGAAGCCGGGCGCACGTGGGACGACCACGCGGACGACCACGCGGGACGACGGGACGGACATGCTCGCTAGCAAGGCACGACCGCAGATCCAGAAGTTGCTCGACCCGGTGAGCCAGTGGGCCGCCCGGTCGTCGGTGTCACCGGACGCCGTGACGATCATCGGCATGGTCGGGGTCGCGGGCGGGGCTCTGGGGTTCTTCACCCGCGGGGTGTTCTTCCTCGGCACCGTAGTGATCACGCTGTTCGTCTTCTCGGACCTGATCGACGGGGTCATCGCCCGCGCCCGCGGCATCTCCTCCAAGTGGGGGGCCTTTCTCGACTCCACGTCCGACCGGGTCGGCGACGGCGCGATCTTCGGATCGCTCGTCCTCTGGTACGCCGGCGACGGCGATTCCCTGCCGTTGGCGGGTGCGGCCCTGATCTGCCTGGTCGCCGGTTTGATCACCTCGTACGTCAAGGCCCGCGCCGAGGGACTCGGCTTCACCTGTGACGTGGGGTTCGCCGAACGGGGCGAGCGGTTGCTGATCCTGCTGGTCGCCGCCGGGCTGTACGGCCTCGGGGTGCCCTACCTCCTGCCCGCGGCGCTGTGGTTCCTTGTCGGTGCCACCATGTTGACGGTCGTCCAGCGGGTCGTCCACGTCTACCGGCAGTGGTACCGCGCGGGAGACCCGCCCTCCCCGCCGACGTCAAGGGCGGCCCCGGCCACTGCGTCCCGGACCACGGCCGCGTCCCGGGCCGCGGCCGCCTTCGGCCCCCGCCGCAACGGCCGCTGAGCGGTCATCGAGACGATCCGACGAAGGGCCGAGCGTTGACGGCGGGCGGGCGGGCGACGGCGGCCGGGCGGTTCACCGACCTCGCCTACACGCTGGGCTGGCGCGGCGTCCGGCTGCTCCCGCACCCCGTGGCCGCCGCGGCGTTCCGGTTCGGCGTCGACCTGGCCTACCGCCGCGACGGGCGGGGGGTGCGCCGGCTGCGGTCGAACCTCGCCCGAGTGGCGCCGCTGGGAACCGATCTGGACCGGTTGACCCGGGCGGCGATGCGCTCCTACGCGCGGTACTGGCTGGAGGTGTTCCGCCTCCGGGAGATCGGTCTGGACCGCGTCGTCGGCCGGCTGCGGCTGCTGGACCAGTATCGGTTGTGGGATGCGCACGCCCGCGGGAAGGGGACCATCGTGGCGCTGCCGCACATGGGTAACTGGGAGCAGGCGGGCGCCTGGCTGGTGGCGAATGGCGTGCCGTTCACGACCGTCGCCGAACGCCTGCGGCCGGAGGCGCTCTTCGAGCGGTTCCTGGCCTTCCGCTCGGAGCTCGGCATGGAGGTCGTCCCGCTGACCGGCGGGCAGGCTCCCCCGTTCGACTTGCTCACCGAGCGCCTGCTGGCCGGGGGGATGCTCTGCCTGCTCGCGGACCGGGATCTCTCTCGCGGCGGGATCCCGGTGAGGTTCTTCGGCGCCACGGCCACCATGCCCGGCGGGCCCGCGGCGCTCGCGCTGCGCACCGGGGCGACGCTGCTGCCCGCCACGCTCTGGTTCGATCATGACGGGTGGAGCGGGCGGATCCATCCCGCCGTCGAGCCGAGCGACATCCCGACGATGACGCAGGGACTTGCGGACGCCTTCGCCGCCGGCATCGCCGCGCACCCCGCGGACTGGCACATGCTCCAGCGGATCTGGCGCGACGACGGATGACGCCGCCGTGAAGATCGGTCTGGCCTGCCCCTACGCCTGGGACGTACCGGGCGGGGTCCAGGTGCACGTGCGTGACCTCGCCGAGACCCTGATCGCCGCCGGTCACCAGGTATCCGTCATCACCCCGGTGGACGACGAACGGACCCTGCCGCCCTACGCGGTGGACGCGGGCCGGGCGTTACCGTTGCCCTACAACGGCTCCGTCGCCCGGCTTCTGATGGGCCCGGTCTCGGCCGCCCGGGTCCGCCGTTGGCTGCGTGAGCACGACTTCGATGTCCTGCACGCCCATGAACCGACCGCGCCCAGCGTCAGCCTCCTGGCCTGCATGCTGGCCGACGGGCCGATCGTCGCCACCTTCCACACCGCCAACCCCCGGTCGCGGTTCCTCACCGCGGCCCACGGCGCGCTGCAGCCGTCGTTCGAGAAGCTGCGGGCCCGGATCGCGGTCTCCGAGGCGGCCCGGCGCACCCTCGTCGAGCATCTGGGCGCCGACGCCGTCCTGATCCCGAACGGGGTGGCGGTGCAGAACTTCGCCGGCGCCCGGCCCCTGCCCGGCTACGACGACGGGCGGCCCACCGTCGTGTTCCTCGGGCGCATCGACGAGCCGCGCAAGGGCCTTGACGTGCTGCTAGCCGCCCTGCCGGCGCTCGCCGCCGAGATTGACGGTGTCCGACTGCTGGTGGCGGGGCCCGGTGACGGGGCGGCGGTGCGGGCCCGGCTGGAGCCCGCCCTGCGCTCGCGGGTCGGCCTCGTCGGCATGGTCTCCGACGCCGACAAGCCCCGGGTCTTCGCCTCCGGGCAGGTCTACTGCGCCCCGAATACCGGTCAGGAGAGCTTCGGGATCGTGCTGCTCGAGGCGATGGCGACCGGGACCCCGGTGGTGGCCAGCGACATCGACGCCTTCCGCCGGGTCCTCGATGACGGGCGCGCCGGCAGGCTGTTCGACGTCGGCGATCCCGCGCGGCTGGCCGCGACCCTGGCCCAGGTGCTACGTGATCCCGCCGGCGCCGCGCGGCTGGCGGAACGCGGTCGCGCCGTCGTCGCCGCCTACGACTGGCGGGTCATCGCCGAGCGGATCGTCGGGGTGTACCAGATGGTCTCCGGGGACATGCGGGTGTCGGTCGCGACGGCGATGCAGCCGCCGGTCCGGGGCGACGCGAGGAATGGGGACTGACCTGCCCGGTAACTGACCTGCCCCGGTAACTGACCTGTCCCGGTACCAGAGCCACGTCACATTCGGCCGTTGGTTACGCTGCGCGGGATGACCGTCGTCGTGGTGGTGGTCGCCCTGGTGGTGGCGATCGCGACCTATCTGACCTGGCTGGCCACTCGGCTCGACCGACTCGCGGCCCGGGTCGCGGACGCCCGCGGCGGGCTGGTGGCGCACCTGCTCGCCCGCGCCGACGCCGCGCGCGAGCTGGCCCTGCGGTGTGAGCTGGCCGAGCTGGGTGAGAGCGTGGCCCGGGCCCGAACGGCCTATCCAGGCCTGCTCGCCGGGGGGGCGTTGGACGCCGCGGTCGAGCAGAGCGAAAATGCCCTGAGCCGGGCGTTACGGTCCGCCGAGGTCGCCGCGGCCGGCCAGCACCACCCCGCCGAGCTGCATGCGGTCGACTCCTGCGCGGCCCGGGTCGCGCTCGCCCGGCAGTTCCACAACGACGCGGTCCGCGACCTGCGGGCACTCGCCGGCCGGCGCGTGGTGCGGATGGCGCACCTGGCCGGCCGCCGGTCGCCCCCCGGCTACTTCGAGATCGATGACGCCCTGCCGATCCGCGGCGAGGGCGTCCCTCGCGGCGACCTGCCGGGGCTGGCCTCCTGACGGCTCGGCCGGTCGCGAGATCGCCGTACCATGGAAAACCGACCCACCCGCACGGGAACCATCCGGCGGGGTAGCCGGCATGCAGGTGCCAGACATGCCGGTACCCCGCGGCCCTGGCGACCCGACCCAGCGAAAAGAGACGGCACATCATGCCCGAGGGCCAGACTGCCCCCGCCGCCGGCCCGGCGATCGACTCCGCCCGGCAGGCCGGTACCGCCCGCGTCAAGCGCGGCATGGCGGAGATGCTCAAGGGCGGCGTGATCATGGATGTGGTCACCGCCGAGCAGGCCCGCATCGCCGAGGACGCCGGCGCTGTCGCGGTGATGGCGCTGGAGCGGGTTCCCGCCGACATCCGGGCGCAGGGTGGGGTGGCGCGGATGAGTGACCCCGACATGATCTTGGAGATCATCGAGGCGGTCTCCATCCCGGTCATGGCCAAGGCCCGGATCGGGCATTTCGTCGAGGCACAGGTGCTGCAGGCGCTCGGGGTGGACTACGTCGACGAGTCCGAGGTCCTCACGCCCGCCGACCCGCACCACCACATCGACAAGTGGCGCTTCACGGTGCCGTTCGTCTGCGGGGCCACCAACCTGGGGGAGGCACTGCGCCGGGTCGCCGAGGGCGCGGCGATGATCCGCTCCAAGGGTGAGGCGGGCACCGGCGAGGTGTCCAACGCCGTGGTGCACATGCGTACCATCCGGGCGGAGATCGCCCGGCTGTCGGGACTGCCCGCCGAGGAGCTCTACACGGCGGCCAAGGAGCTGCGCGCCCCGGTCGAGCTGGTCGCCGAGGTGGCCCGGCTCGGCCGGCTGCCCGTCGTGCTGTTCACCGCCGGCGGTATCGCCACTCCGGCGGACGCGGCGCTGATGATGCAGCTCGGCGCGGACGGGGTGTTCGTCGGGTCCGGGATTTTCAAGTCCGGGGACCCGGCGCGCCGCGCCCGGGCCATCGTCGAGGCGACCACCATGTTCAAGGACCCCGACGTTCTGGTGAAGGTCTCCCGGGGCCTCGGCGAGGCGATGGTGGGCATCAACGTCACCGAGCTTCCCCCGGAAGCCCGCTACGCCGACCGCGGCTGGTGAGTGGCCCGCGGATCGGCATCCTCGCGTTGCAGGGGGATGTGCGCGAGCATGCCCGGGCGCTCACCGAGGCCGGCGCGCGGCCGGTGGCGGTGCGCCACGCGGTGGAGCTTGCCGAGGTCGACGGGCTCGTCCTGCCCGGGGGTGAATCCACCACGATCGGCCGGTTGCTGCGCGTGTTCGAGCTGTTGGAGCCGTTGCGGGCGGCGGTGGCCGCGGGGTTGCCCGTGTTCGGTTCGTGTGCTGGCATGATCCTGCTCGCGCGGGACGTCGTGGGCGGCCGGCCGGATCAACCACTGATCGGCGGACTGGACATCGTCGTCCGGCGTAACGCCTTCGGCCGGCAGGTGGACTCGTTCGAGGCACACCTCGAGGTCGTCGGGGTGGCGGGGCCACCTGTGCACGCGGTCTTCATCCGGGCACCATGGGTAGAAAAGGCAGGAGACGCGGTCGAGGTCCTGGCCCGTGTCGCCGAGGCGCCGGTGGCGGTCCGCCAGGGGCCGCTGCTGGCCACCGCGTTCCATCCGGAGCTGACCGGTGATGCCCGGGCGCACCGGCTATTCGTCGACAGCGTCCGATCGTCCGGGTCCGGTCGATGATCGGGCGCAAGAGAGGCAGGTCATGAGCGGCCACTCCAAGTGGGCGACCACCAAGCACAAGAAGGCGGTCATCGATGCCCGCCGGGGCAAGCTGTTCGCCAAACTGATCAAGACGGTCGAGGTGGCGGCCAAGACGGGCGGCGGAGACCCCGCGGGCAATCCGACCCTCGCCGACGCCATCGCCAAGGCGAAGTCGCAGTCCGTGCCGAACGACAACATCGAACGGGCCGTCAAGCGGGGTTCCGGCGAGCTCGCCGGTGGGGTGAACTACGAGGACATCACCTATGAGGCGTACGGCCCGGGCGGGGTGGCGATCCTCGTGGAGTGCCTGACCGACAACCGTAACCGGGCGGCGTCGGATGTCCGGGTGGCGATCACCCGTAACGGCGGCACGGTGGCCGACCCGGGGTCGGTGTCGTACCTGTTCAACCGCAAGGGTGTCGTGCTTATCGAGAAGACCGCCGGCCTCACCGAGGACGACGTACTGCTCGCCGTGCTCGACGCCGGCGCGGAGGAGGTCAACGACGTCGGGGAGGCCTTCGAGGTGGTCTCCGAGGCGACCGATCTGCACGCCGTGCGGGTGGCCGCCACCGGCGCCGGCCTGGCGGTCACCTCCGCGGACATCTCCTGGCTGCCGAGCGTGAGCGTGCCGCTGGAGGCCGAACCCGCCGCCAAGGTCCTCAAGCTCATCGAGGCGGTTGAGGATCTCGATGACGTCCAGAACGTCTGGTTCAATGCCGACATCTCCGACGACGTGATGGAGCTAGTCGGCAGCTGATCGTCTTCTCAGGCGATCTGTTGGGCGTGTCGTGGATGTCCGGTTGCGTCGCCGCCCCTAGATTCGAACGAATGTTCTTGTGAACGTGCGGTCGGGAGGGTGGATGCGGGTGCTGGGGGTCGATCCCGGGCTGACCCGGTGTGGCCTGGGGGTCGTCGACGGTGGCCTCGGTGTCCGGGCCCGCCTGGTCGAGGTGGGGGTGGTGCGCACCCCCGCCACCGCCGAGGTCGCCGAACGGTTGTGCGCTGTGTCCGACGGCATCGACGCCTGGCTCGATCGCACCCGTCCGGAGGCGGTCGCGGTTGAGAAGGTCTTCAGCCAGGCGAACATGCGTACCGTGATGGGTACCGCGCAGGCCGGGGCGGTCGCCATCATGCTGGCCGCCCGGCGGGGCCTGCCGGTGGGTCTCTACACGCCCAGTGAGGTGAAGGCCGCGGTGACCGGCAGCGGCCGGGCGGACAAGGCGCAGGTCAGTTTTATGATCACCAGGTTGCTCGGGCTGACCGAGGCGCCACGCCCGGCCGATGCGGCGGACGCCCTCGCGTTGGCGCTCTGCCACCTGTGGCGCGGGCCGGCGCTGGCCCGGTTCCGTTCCGCCGCGCCGGGCGGATCCACCTGATGATCGCGTCGTTGGCCGGCACGGTCACCGCGCTGACCCCGCTGTCCGCCGTCATCGAGGTCGGCGGGGTGGGCCTGCTCGTCCACTGCTCGCCGTCGACGCTGTCGCGGCTGCGGGTGGGGGAGTCCGCCTCCCTCGCCACCACCCTGATCGTGCGCGAGACCGAGCTGACCCTCTACGGCTTCGCCGACGCCGATGCGCGCGACGTTTTCGAGATCCTGCAGAGCGCGGCCGGGGTCGGGCCCAAGCTCGCCCAGGCCGTGCTCGGAGTGCACGATCCCGACACGGTGCGCCGCGCCGTTGCCGAGGAGGATCTCGCGGTGCTGACGAAGGTCCCCGGTATCGGGCGCAAGGGTGCGCAGCGCATCGTCCTGGACCTGCGGGACCGGCTCGGTCCGCCGAGTGGTGGTGCGCCGCTGCCCGGCCCGCGCCCGACGCCGGGACCGGAACCGGTGCCGGCCGATGCCGTCGGGGTCGCGGCGACCGTGCGGGAGGCGCTGGTGGGCCTGGGCTACTCGGGTCGTGAGGCCGACGACGCCGTGTCGCGGGCGCTCGTGGTCCTGGCCGCGCCCGCCGGCGAGGGCGCCGCTGCGGGTGGCGAGCGTGCCGTCCCGGGCGAGGGAGACGTCCCGGGCAAGGAAGGTGCCCCGGGTTTCCGGGCCGGGGCCGGCGCGGGAACCGGCGGCGCCCCGCCCGACGCCGCGGCACTGCTGCGCGCGAGCCTCGCCGTGTTACGCAGGTGAGGGCCGTTATGACGCCGCTAGGCGGCGCGCGGCCGCGTCGGGCGCTGGTCAGCCGGGGCGAGGGTAGTCGGGGCGGCGGTCAGCCGGAGCGGGGGTACGCCGGGGGGCGGGGGTACGCGGAGGTGGGACATGAGTGACGACGGCCTGGTGTCCGCCGCGGCGAGTCCCGAGGAGTGCGCCTTCGAGGCCGGGTTGCGTCCGCGCACCCTGGCCGAGTTCGTCGGCCAGCGTAAGGTGCGCGAGCAGCTTACGATCATGCTCGAGGGGGCACGGGCGCGCGGTCGCCCGCCGGACCACGTCCTGCTGTCGGGCCCGCCCGGTCTGGGTAAGACCAGCCTTGCGATGATCATGGCGCAGGAGCTCGAGGCTCCGCTGCGGATGACTAGTGGGCCGGCGATCGAACGCGCCGGGGACCTCGTCGCGATCCTCACCGCACTCTCCCCGGGAGAGGTCCTGTTCCTCGACGAGATCCACCGGATCGCCCGGCCAGCCGAGGAACTGCTCTACGCCGCGATGGAGGACTTCCGGGTTGACGTCATCCTGGGCAAGGGCCCGGGCGCGACCGCGATCCCCCTCGACGTGTCGCCATTCACGCTGGTCGGGGCCACGACTCGGTCGGGCCTGCTGACCGGCCCGCTGCGGGACCGGTTCGGGTTCACCGCCCATCTGGACTTCTACGACGCCGACGAGCTCGCCCGGGTGCTGACTCGCTCGGCCGGCCTGCTGGGGGTCACCCTCACCGCCGAGGGAGCCGCCGAGGTCGCTGGCCGGTCGCGTGGTACGCCCCGCATCGCCAACCGGTTGCTGCGCCGGGTGCGCGACTACGCGGAGGTGCGGGCCGACGGCGTGGTCACCCGCGAGATCGCCCAGGCGGCGCTGCGGATCTACGACGTCGACGGGCTCGGACTGGACCGCCTCGACCGGGCCGTGTTGGAGGCGCTGGTCACCCGGTTCGGCGGCGGTCCGGTCGGGCTCACCACGCTCGCCGTGTCGGTCGGGGAGGAACCGGAGACGGTGGAGGACGTGGCCGAGCCGTTCCTGCTGCGTGCCGGCCTGCTGATCCGTACCGCCCGGGGCCGGACGGCCACCCCCGCCGCCTTCGAGCACCTCGGTCTGGACCCCGTCACCGATCCGCTCGGCCGTACCCAGGTCTCGCTGTTTACCGAGGGAGAATGACTGTGAGAGGGCCGGTCGGCCGGGGAGCGGCCACTGAAGGTGATTGGTTCGTCCTGGGTGAGCCGTCCCCGTAACAGCGGCCATTCCGGCCGGAGGAGGTCCTGCGCGCCGGGCACAACCGCCCTGCCCACCACGGGCATCCGATCGATACGTACGATCGCCGCAACACATCAGGAGGGCAGGACGTGCACGTACTCGTGGCAGCTTCGGTGACGGCCGACAAGGACGGGGGCAGTTCGATCAGCGGGCTCCTGTTCCCGCTGATCCTCATCCTGGTGATCGTCTACTTCTTCTCGATGCAGCGGCGCCGCGCCAAGGCGCAACAGCAGCAGATGTCGCGGATCGTTCCCGGTACCCTGGTGACGACCACCGCTGGTCTCTACGCCACGGTCGTCGAGCTGGAGGACGGTGACGTCCTGCTGGAAGTTGCGCCCGATGTCGTCTGCCGCTTCTCGCGCAGCGCGATCGCCCGGGTGATCAGTACGCCCGACGGAGCCGGGGACGGCGGGGAGTCCTCCGGGGAACCGCAGTCGCACGACGACGGTTCCGACGGCCCTGGTGGCCCTGGTGGCGCCGAGGCGTCGCCTCCCGGTGGTGGCGTCTCCGGTGGGGACGGCGGCACGGGCGGTGAAACGACACACCCGCCCCGCAAGGAGCTATGACCGCTGGTCACCTGACCGAGCACTACCGTTCGGGGAGCGGAACGCACCCTCGGTGACATTCGTTCGGATACTTTGGGCACCGCCGGTCCGGGCAGCGGCGAGACGAACGAGCGCCGGCATACCGGCGCGTGAGGAAGGGACTCGCAGGTGGCACGCGGCTCGGCACGGGTATCCAGGGGAATCTCCGTCTGGACCCGGCTGGGGATCCTCGGCGGTCTGATCGTCGTCCTCTACGGCCTCATGGCCGCTACCGGAAACTGGAAGCCCCGGCTCGGGCTCGACCTGCAGGGCGGGACGAGCGTCATCCTCACGCCTCGTGCCACGCAGGGGAACAACGTCGACAGCGGTGCCGTCAACCAGGCCGTCGACATCATCCGGCAGCGCGTTGACGGCTTGGGCGTCGCTGAGTCCGAGGTTCATCGCACCGGCAACCAGATCGAGATCTCGGTGCCCGGCCGCGGCCGCAACGACGTCGTGGATCTGGTCGGGCAGACCGCCGAACTGCGTTTCCGTGAGGTCGCCACGTCCGGCCGGGCCACCCCGGGGCCCATTCCCACCCCCACTGGGGCGGTCCCCGCACCCACGCCGGGCGCGACGGGCCAGTCGGCCCCGACGGCCAGCCAGAGCACGCCGAGCATCGCGCCATCATCCCAGGCACCCGCTGCGTCGAACAAATCGGCCGCACTCGGTGACGGCACGGGCCGCGGCCTGATCGCCCAGCCGGTGTCGCTGGCCGCCGCGGGCACGCCCGCGGTGAGCGCGGCCTCGGCTTCTCCGGCGGCTTCGGCCGCCCCCGCGCCGGCGGCGACCGGGTCGACCGCGCCGGCCGGGGACAGCCCGCCCGCCGACGTGTTCGCTCGCTACGAGTCGCTGACGTGCGCAGCGGCCGACGTCCGCAAGGCCTCGGTCAGCACCGACCACCCGCAGGACTGGACCGCCGCCTGTGACCGGACCGGGACGACGAAGTACCTGCTCAAGCCGGCCACGGTGGTCGGGACGGATGTGAAGACCGCCTCCGCGGGCCTGCAGGGCGGCGGCGGGACCACGGGCGTCACCACCGGGCAGTGGGTCGTGAACGTCGAGTTCACCGGTTCGGGCCAGAACAAGTTCACCAAGCTGACCGAGAGCACGATCGGCAAGCAGGTCGCGATCGTGCTCGACGGGGTGGTGCAGTCCGCGCCGCAGACCAACGAGCGCATCCCCGGATCGGCCCAGATCTCCGGCGGCTTCAGCCAGTCCGAAGCCGAGGACCTCGCCAACGTGCTGCGCTACGGTGCCCTTCCCCTGGCCTTCGAGCGATCCCAGGCCGAGTCCATCTCGCCGACCCTCGGCCGTGACTCGCTGCACGGCGGACTGCTCGCCGGCGCCATCGGACTCGTTCTCGTCATCGCCTACTCCTTCCTGTACTACCGGGCGCTGGGCATCGTCGTGATCACCTCCCTCGCCGTCAGCGGTCTGCTGATCTACGCCTCGGTGGTGCTGCTCGGCGTGGCGATCGGGTTCACGCTGACCCTGGCGGGCATCGCCGGTCTGATCGTGTCGATCGGTGTCACGGCGGACTCGTTCGTGGTCTACTTCGAACGGATCAAAGACGAGGTCCGGGCCGGCCGCACGGTCCGGGCGGCCACGGATCGTGCCTGGCCCGCCGCGCGGCGCACGATGCTCTCCGCGGACACGGTTTCCTTCCTGGCCGCCGCGGTCCTCTACATCCTGTCGATCGGCTCGGTGCGCGGCTTCGCCTTTACGCTCGGGCTGTCGACGTTGAGCGATGTCGTGATCATGTTTATCTTCACCCGGCCGTTGGTGACATTGCTGGTGCGGCGCCGACTGTTCTCGGTCAGCCGGTACTCGGGCCTGAGCCCGAAAACCCTCGGCGGGCGTGGTGGTGGCGTGGCGCCGGCCGCTCCCACCCGGGCGCGGCTGGCCAAGCGGCCGGCGCCGGCCGGGCAGAGGCGGGAGAGCTGAGATGGCACTGGTCGGGCGGATCTACCGCAGCGACTTCAACGTCGACTTCGTCGGCCGGCGCAAGGCCTGGTATGCCGTCTCCGGCGTCGTGGTCACCGTCTGCATCATCAGCATGATCTTCCGTGGCTTCACCTTCGGTATCGAATTCTCCGGTGGCGCGGTCTTCCAGCTACCCAGCAGTGGCGGTACCGTCGCGCAGGTCGAGGACACGCTGTCCGGCATTGGGCTCGACCCGGCGGACAGCGTGGTCCAGCAGTTGGAGACCTCCCACCAGTTCCGGATCCAGACGCCGACCCTCTCCGACGCCCAGACCCGTGAGCTGACCGGCGCGTTGGCCAAGCGATTCTCGGTGTCGGACCCGGACCGCGACATCGCCGTGTCGACCGTCGGCTCGTCCTGGGGATCGACGATCACAAACAAGGCCCTTCAGGGCCTGGTCGTCTTCCTCGTGCTCGTCGTGATCTACCTCTCGGTGCGGTTCGAGTGGAGGATGGCGCTCGCGGCGATAGCCGCTCTCGTTCATGACCTCGTCGTCACCATGGGTGTCTACTCGCTGGTGGGTTTCGAGGTGACGCCGTCGACGGTCATCGCTGTGCTGACGATCCTCGGATTCTCTCTATACGACACGGTGGTGGTGTTCGACCGGGTGCGGGAGAACACCGCGGGCATGGGCACGTCGACGCGGCGGACCTACGCGGAGGCGACGAACGACGCGCTCAACGAGACGTTGGTGCGTTCGCTGAACACCTCGCTCATCGCCATCATCCCGGTCGCCTCCCTCCTCTTCGTCGGCGCCGGTCTGCTCGGTGCCGGCACGCTGAAGGACCTCGCGCTCGCCCAGTTCGTCGGTATCGCCTCCGGTACATATTCCTCCCTGTTCTTTGCCACGCCGCTGCTCGTCGACCTCAAGCGCGGCGACCCCGCCGTGCGGGCGCTGGACGCGCGGGTCGCCCGCGAGCGCGCCAGGCGGGTCCGGGCAGCCGCGGGTGCGCCGGGCACGGCAGTTTCCGCCGGCGCGGCGGTCGATCCGGCCGGCTGGGGTGAGGACGGTCCTGTCCCCGACGAGCGGGCCGAGCAGGCCGTAGGACGACCCGCCTCCGGCGCGCGTGAACCGGTTCCGGCCGGGGCGAACCTGGGCGGTGCCGCCCGACGACCGTCGGG
>NZ_CDWRCL010000012.1:0-38578 GCF_977927575.1 Frankia sp. CcCS3 | reverse complement strand
CCGGCACGACCCAGGGCGGGACCGAAGCGGGCCGGGCGGCGGCCCGCAGCGAGCGCCGGGGCCGTGGTGGTGGCGGCGGGAACGCCCCGGCTGAGACTCCGGCGGGCGAGGCCGAGTCGGCCGAGTCGGCCGAGTCGACGGCACCTGTCGCGGAGTCCGCCACCGCGGCGCCGAGTACGCCGGCCGCGACGCCTGAGGCGGCCGTGGCGAACACTCCGGAGAAGGCGGAGGAATAGACATGCTGATTCCCCGGAAGGTCGCGCACCGCAAGCAGCACCACCCCGGGCGGACCGGTGCCGCCAAGGGCGGAACCCGGGTCACGTTCGGTGAGTACGGGATTCAGGCCCTGGAGTCGGCTTACGTGACGAACCGGCAGATTGAGTCGGCCCGTATCGCGATGACCCGGCACATCCGTCGTGGTGGAAAGGTCTGGATCAACATCTACCCGGACCGTCCGCTGACCAAGAAGCCGGCCGAGACCCGGATGGGTTCCGGTAAGGGCTCGCCTGAGTGGTGGGTCGCGAACGTCAAGCCGGGCCGGGTCCTGTTCGAGCTGTCCGGGGTCGCGGAGCCGGTGGCCCGCGAGGCGATGCGGCGGGCCATCCACAAGCTGCCGATGAAGTGCCGTTTCGTGGTCCGTGAAGGTGGTGCGTAATGGCTGTCGCTACCGCGGACGAGCTGCGGAGCCTGTCGGGCGAGGAGCTCGTCGACAAGCTTCGGGAGGCCAAGGAGGAGCTGTTCAACCTCCGGTTCCAGGCGGCGACCGGGCAGCTGTCGAACAACCGCCGGCTGCAGGCCGTGCGGCGCGACATCGCCCGGATCTACACCGTCATGCGCGAACGGGAGCTGGGTATCACCGACGATCCGGCGGTGGCGGCCGGCGCGGCGGACGATGACGCGACGCAGTCGGAACGGGCGTGAGGACAGTGACAGACGAGACGGCCTCCCAGGAGGCTTCGCAGAGCACGGACGCGGCGGCTCTCCCCCGCGGATTCCGTAAGGTCCGAGAGGGCCTCGTGGTCAGCGACAAGATGACCAAGACCGTCGTGGTCGCGGTCGAGGACCGGGTGCAGCACCCGCTGTACGGCAAGACGATCCGTCGTACCAAGAAGGTCAAGGCGCACGACGAGAGCGGCACCACCGGTGTCGGCGACCGCGTCCTACTGATGGAGACGCGGCCGCTGTCGACGACCAAGCGGTGGCGGATCGTTCAGGTCTTGGAGAAGGCGAAGTAGTGAAGTAGTTCTGGCCCGGACGCCGGGGCCGGGCAGGACCGGGTGATCAGTAGTACCGGGTGATCAGGAGCGGAAAGTGATTCAGCAGGAGTCGCGACTTCGGGTCGCCGACAACACCGGAGCGCGGGAGATTCTCTGCATCCGGGTGCTCGGCGGCTCTGGGCGTCGTTACGCGGGGATCGGCGACATCATCGTCGGCACGGTGAAGGACGCCCTGCCCGGCGCCGGCGTGAAGCGCGGCGACGTGGTCAAGGCGGTCGTGGTGCGTACCACCAAGGAGCGCCGGCGGCCGGACGGCTCCTACATCCGCTTCGACGAGAACGCGGCGGTGCTCATCCGGGACAGTGGTGACCCTCGGGGCACCCGCATCTTCGGGCCGGTCGGCCGGGAGCTGCGTGACAAGAAGTTTATGAAGATCATCTCGCTGGCGCCGGAGGTGCTGTGACCGTGGCCACTTTGAAGATCAAGAAAGGCGACACGGTCCAGATCATCACCGGCAAGGACCGTGGGCTCAAGGGTAAGGTCATCCGCGCCTACCCGGAGCAGAACAAGGTCCTCGTCGAGGGCGCGAACCGGATCACCCGGCACACCCGGGTCCAGCAGAGCACGCGCGGCTCGCAGTCCGGGGGCATCATCACCCAGGAGGCGCCGATCCACGTGAGCAACGTGATGATCGTCGACCCGTCTGACGGGAAGCCGACCCGGATCGGTTACCGCATCAACGACGACGGCACCAAGGTGCGTGTCTCGCGGCGCACCGGCACCGAGCTGTAGGCCGAGCGAGCAGTCGAGCAGTTGGGAAACGAGATTAGACCATGACTGTGACCACCGAGGGCCGGACCATCGAAGGCCGGACCACCGGCGCTCGCCCGGTTCCACGGCTCAAGCAGCGGTACCGTGACGAGATCGCCCCGGCGCTGCGGGACCAGTTCTCCTACCGCAACGTCATGCAGATCCCCGGCGTCGTCAAGGTCGTCGTCAACATGGGGGTCGGAGACGCCGCCCGGGACGCGAAGCTGATCGATGGCGCTGTGCGGGATCTCGCGGCCATCACCGGTCAGAAGCCCGCGGTCCGGCGCGCGAAGAAGTCCATCGCCCAGTTCAAGCTGCGCGAAGGGATGCCGATCGGCGCCAAGGTGACGTTGCGTGGTGACCGGATGTGGGAGTTCCTCGACCGCCTCGTCACCATCGCGCTGCCGCGTATCCGTGACTTCCGCGGGCTGTCGCCGAAGCAGTTCGACGGTGCCGGCAACTACACCTTCGGGGTGACCGAGCAGTCGATCTTCCACGAGATCGATATCGACCGGATCGATCGGGTTCGGGGCATGGACATCACGGTCGTCACCACCGCGACCACCGACGACGAGGGCCGGGCGCTCCTGCGGGCGCTGGGCTTCCCCTTCCGGGAGAACTAGAGAGATGGCCAAGAAAGCACTGATCGAGAAGTCGAACCGTAAGCCGAAGTATGCGGTCCGGGGTTATACCCGATGCCAGCGCTGCGGCCGGTCCCGCTCGGTGTACCGGGGCTTCGGGCTCTGCCGGGTATGCCTGCGGCAGATGGCGCATCGTGGCGAGCTGCCCGGCGTCACCAAGAGCTCCTGGTAGGCCGGTACCGCGCCCCGGACCGGGGCCGGCACGGCTCCACCGGCAGCACGGCTCCACCGCACCACCACCGCACCTCCACCCGATCGCGGCAGGCCCGGCATCCAGCGGCCGAGGACGACCTCGGCGCCGGCGGGAACCGCCGTGAGAAAGGCGTCAAGCCATGACGATGACCGATCCGATTGCGGACATGCTCACGCGTGTCCGGAACGCCAGCCGGGCGTACCACGACCGCGTGGTGATGCCTCACAGCAAGATCAAGACGCACATTGCCGAGATTCTCCAGCAGGAGGGATACATCTCCGGCTGGCACGTCGAGGACGCGACCTCGGCTGGCGGCGTCGGCCACACCCTGGTCATCGATCTGAAGTACGGCCCCAACCGGGAACGCTCGATCGCCGGGATCAAGCGCATCAGCAAGCCGGGTCTGCGGGTCTATGCCAAGGCGACGAACCTCCCGAAGGTCCTCGGGGGCCTGGGCGTCGCCATCATCTCCACCTCGTCGGGTCTGCTGACCGACAAGCAGGCGGGCAAGCGGGGCGTGGGCGGGGAAGTCCTCGCCTACATCTGGTAAGGAGGGCGAGCGATGTCACGGATCGGGCGCCTGCCCATTCCCGTCCCCAGCGGTGTCGATGTCACCGTCCAGGGAGCCACCATCACCGTCAAGGGGCCCAAGGGCACCCTGAGCCACGTCGTGGCCGAGCCGATCGTGGTGAACACCGAGGACGGTCGGCTCCTCGTGACCCGGCCCGACGATGAGCGTCGCTCCCGGTCGCTGCACGGCCTGACTCGCACCCTGGTCTCCAATATGGTCACCGGCGTCACCGCCGGATACTCGAAGACCCTGGAGATCGTCGGCGTCGGTTACCGTGTCCAGGCCAAGGGCTCCGACCTGGAGTTCGCCCTCGGATACAGCCACCCGGTGCCGGTCAAGGCCCCGGAGGGCATCCGCTTCGAGGTGCAGACCCCGACCCGCTTCGTGGTCCACGGGATCGACAAGCAGCTGGTCGGTGAGGTCTCCGCGAAGATCCGCGGGCTGCGCAAGCCCGACCCGTACAAGGGCAAGGGCGTGCGCTACCAGGGCGAGGTCGTCCGCCGCAAGGTCGGGAAGACCGGGAAGTAGGAGATAGATCATGGCAGTGAGCCTCGGCGCCAGCTCGCGCCGACGGACCGCGAAGCTCCGTCGGCACGTCCGGGTGCGCAAGAAGGTGGCGGGCACCCCGTCCCGCTCACGGCTCGTCGTCACCCGGTCCTCGCGGCACATCTACGCCCAGGTCATCGACGACGTCGCCGGCCACACGCTGGCGTCGGCGTCCACCCTGGACGTGTCGCTGCGCGGCGGCGAGGGGGACAAGACCGAGCAGGCCCGCAAGGTCGGCGCACTGGTCGCCGAGCGCGCGAAGGCGGCCGGGATCGCCGCGGTCGTGTTCGATCGCGGTGGGCGGACCTACTCCGGCCGCATCGCCGCGCTCGCGGACGCGGCGCGGGGGAGCGGGCTGGACTTCTGATGACTTCCCCCAGCCTTTACTGTCAGTCCAGCCTTTACCGCCAGTACAGCCAGAACAGGGAGATGTTGTAGATGCCAGGCCAGCAGCGCCGCGGCGGCGGCTCCGGCGGCTCGGACCGTCGGGAACGCCGGGACCGGTCGGGCAGCGGCCCGGCGCAGGAGAAGAACGCCTACGTCGAGCGGGTTGTCGCGATCAACCGCGTGGCGAAGGTTGTCAAGGGCGGACGTCGGTTCAGCTTCACGGCGCTCGTCGTGGTCGGTGACGCGGACGGGACCGTGGGCGTCGGCTATGGCAAGGCCAAGGAGGTTCCGGCCGCCATCGCCAAGGGCGTCGAAGAAGCCAAGAAGCACTTCTTCAAGGTGCCCCGGATCGGTTCGACGATTCCGCACCCGGTGCAGGGCGAGGAGGCAGCCGGCGTCGTGCTGCTCAAGCCCGCCTCGCCCGGTACCGGGGTCATCGCCGGTGGTCCGGTCCGTGCCGTGTTGGAGTGCGCCGGTGTGCACGACGTGCTCTCGAAGTCGCTCGGCTCATCGAACCCGATCAACATTGTGCACGCGACGGTCGCTGCTCTGCGTGGCCTGATGCGTCCCGAGGAGATCGCCGCCCGTCGCGGCCTGCCGCTGGAGGACGTCGCTCCGCCGGCCATGCTGCGAGCTCGTGCGGCGGGAGCCGGTGTCTGATGGCCAAGCTGCGCATCACGCAGATCCGGTCGGGGATCGGTGGTACCTCGAACCAGCGGGCCACGCTGCGTACCCTTGGTCTGCGGAAGATCAACGCGACGACCGTCCGTGATGATCGTCCCGAGATTCGCGGGATGATCAGAACTGTGACCCATCTTGTCCGGGTCGAGGAGGTGGACTCCTAGCCATGGCCGAACTGACGAAGACCGACGCCGGTGACGACACCGGCGCCACCGGCGCGGGCACTGAGGCCGGCTCGGCGCAGGCCGTCCGTGGCCGCGGCCTGAAGGTGCACCACCTCCGGCCGGCCCCCGGCGCCCATAAGTCCAAAACCCGCGTCGGTCGCGGTGAGGGTTCCAAGGGCAAGACCGCCGGGCGGGGCACCAAGGGCTCGAAGGCCCGCAAGCAGGTGCCCGCCCGGTTCGAGGGTGGCCAGATGCCCCTGCACATGCGCCTGCCCAAGCTGAAGGGCTTCCGCAACCGGTTCCGCGTCGAGTACCAGGTCGTGAACGTCGCCACCCTCGCGGAGCTGTTCCCGCAAGGTGGTGAGGTCACCAAGGCCGCCCTCGTGGCCAGGGGTGCGGTGCGGGGCAAGTCGCCGGTGAAGGTGCTGGGCAACGGCGACATCGACGTCGCGCTGCACGTGAGCGCGGACGCGTTCTCGGCCTCCGCGAAGGAGAAGATCGCCGCTGCCGGCGGGAGCGTCACGCAGAGCTGAGAGCATGGGTGGGGGTATGGGCCATGTCACCCTGCTCCCACCCCGGCCCCGCCCGTCCGGACCCCTCGCCAGGCGGCCGTGCGCCTCGGCGTCAGCCGTCTCTTGCGGTCCACCATCGCTTACCCATGGTGATGTCGGGACGAGTGGGCCGGGTGTCCTGTTACAGTCGCCTAACCGACCTCGGCGACCGGCCGGGGGAGGCGATCCGCACTGGGCAGGATGTCCACTTCCCGTCGGTCCGCAATCCCAGCAGGAGGAGCCGTGCTCACCGCCTTCACGCGGGCATTCCGCACGCCTGACCTGCGCAAGAAGCTGCTGTTCACCGTCGGTATCGTGGTGCTGTTCCGGTTCGGCAGCGTCATGCCGTCGCCGGGTGTCTCGACGTCCGCAGTGAACACCTGCCTGGACTCGGCGAGTGCCGACAGCAGCAACGTCTACTCGCTGATCAACCTGTTCAGTGGTGGGGCTCTGCTGCAGCTGTCCATCTTCGCGCTTGGCATCATGCCGTATATCACATCGAGTATCATCATTCAGTTGCTCGTTGTGGTGATCCCTCGGCTGGAGCAGCTGAAGAAGGAGGGCAGCTCGGGCGAGCAGAAGCTTACACAGTACACCCGGTACCTGACGATCGCCCTCGGTCTTCTGCAGGCCACCGGCATCGTGGCGCTGGCCCGCAGCGGCCGGCTGTTCCCCGACTGTTCGGCCGCCATCATCCCGGACACGAGCCTGTTCCGGATCGCGACAATTGTCATCACGATGACAGCGGGTACCTCGGTCATCATGTGGATGGGTGAGCTGATCACCGCCCGGGGGGTCGGCAACGGCATGTCGCTGCTGATCTTCACCTCGATCGCGGCGAGGCTTCCCTCCGAAGGCGGACGCATTCTCCAGGTCGCCGGCGGTGTGGTGTTCGGCCTGGTGCTCCTGCTCGGTCTCGCGATCGTCGTGTTCGTCGTGTTCGTCGAGCAGTCTCAGCGTCGCATCCCGGTCCAGTACGCCAAGCGTCTAATCGGGCGGCGGATGTACGGCGGGACGTCGACCTACCTGCCGATCAAGGTCAACCAGGCCGGGATCATCCCCGTCATCTTCGCGTCCTCGCTGCTGCAGCTCCCTCAGCTTGCCGGACAGGTGTGGAGCAACCAGAGCTTCCAGGACTTCGAGCAAAGATACCTCTCCAGGGGTGGCCATCCATTCTATCTGGTGACATATTTCGCACTCATCATCTTCTTCACCTATTTTTATGTTGCGATCACCTTCAACCCGACGGAGGTCGCGGACAATATGAAGAAGTATGGTGGGTTCATTCCCGGGATCAGGCCGGGGAACCCGACGGCGGAGTACCTCAAACATGTACTCGACCGAATCACGCTCCCGGGATCGCTGTTCCTCGGCGTGATCACGGTTCTTCCGTTGGCACTGCTGAACCTGACCAAGGACCAGCCGTTCCCCTTCGCGGGCACGTCGGTTTTGATCATGGTGGGGGTTGGGCTGGAAACCGTGAAGCAGATCGAAAGCCAGCTCATGCTCCGCAATTACGAAGGTTTCCTCCGGTAGTGCGCCTCGTACTGGTCGGGCCGCCCGGTGCCGGAAAGGGCACCCAGGCCGCGTTCATTGCCCAGGCGCGGTCGATCCCCAAGATCTCCACCGGGGACATCTTCCGGGCGAATGTGCGACAGGGAACGGAGCTGGGCGTCAAGGCCAAGGCCTTCATGGATGCCGGTGATCTCGTACCGGACGAGATCACCATCGGTATGGTCCGCAACCGCTTGGCCGAGGACGACGCGGTCAAGGGATTCCTGCTCGATGGTTTCCCTCGCAACGTCCCGCAGGCCGAGGTGCTCGGGCAGATGCTCGATGGCATGGGGACCCGTCTGGACGTGGTGCTCGAGCTCGTCGTCGACGACGACGAGGTGGTGCGCCGGCTGTCCGGTCGGCGAACCTGTCGGAACTGCGGTCATATCTGGCACATCGACTTCGACCCGCCGTCGGTCGAGGGCGTCTGTGACCGGTGTGGTGGCGAGCTGTTCCAGCGCGACGACGACCGGTCGGAGACGGTCCGTCATCGGCTCGAGGTCTACGCGGACCAGACGTCGCCGCTGGTGGCGTACTACGCCGAAAAGGGCATCCTGATCGGTATCGACGCCACCGGACCGGTGGACAACGTCACCGACCGCGCGCTCGACGCCCTGCGGCACTACGGCGACTGAACCCGTCGGCCTGGTCCGGGCGCGGACCAGGCCGAACGTGGCTCCCGAGCTTTTCGCGGAAGATCGTTGGAGTACGTCCTGCGGGGGTCGGCGGCTAGCATCGGAAACGGACACAACACGAACACGGACCGGGGCGACGAGCGTGGCGCGACGAGAACACGTCCAGATCAAGACGGCGGCGGAGATCGCCAAGATGCGGGTTGCTGGCCTGCTCGTCGCGAAGACGCTGGCGCGGCTGCGTGACGCGGTCGTCCCCGGGGTCACCACGGCCGAGCTGGACGCCCTTGCCGAGAAGACGATCCGGGACGACGGCGGTATCCCGTCCTTCAAGGGCTATGCCCAGCCGCCGTATCCGGCCTCGATCTGCAGCTCGGTCAACAACGAGGTGGTGCACGCCATCCCCACCCGCAAGCGGGTGCTGCGCGAGGGCGACATCATCTCGATCGACTGCGGGGCGATCGTGGACGGCTGGCATGGGGACGCCGCGATCACCGTGCCGGTCGGTGAGGTCGCCCCGGAGGTTCTCGCGATGATCGACACGTGCGAGGGCGCGCTGTGGGCGGGCCTCGCCGCCGCCCAGCTCGGTGGAAAGCTCACCGACATCAGCGCCGCCGTCGAGCGGCATGTCCGTCCACATGGCTACGGCATCGTCGATCACTACGGGGGCCACGGTATCGGCAGCGAGATGCACCAGCCCCCCCACGTGCTCAACCACGGCCGGCCCGGCCGTGGCATCCGGCTGATCGAGGGCCTTGCGCTGGCCATCGAGCCTATGATTACCATGGGGTCGCCGGACACGGCCGTGCTCCCCGACGACTGGACCGTCGTGACCCGCGACGGCAGCCTCGCCGCCCACATCGAGCACTCGGTGGCAATCACTCCGCGTGGGCCGTGGGTGCTGACGGCGCCGGACGGCGGAGCGGCGAAACTCACCGAGCTCGGGGTCGCCTGCGGGCAGCCGGCTGACGCCCCGTCTGGAACCGGCTGAACCGGCTGAGGTCGGGTCGACTCTGAGCGGGGGTCGTGTTGACCCTTGACGGGGGTCGCCGCGTACACTCTTTAGCTGGCGGTCTTCTCACGCCGGTGTGCTCCACCGTGTCGATAGCAGTCCTGTCTATGGCAGTTGCGGTCGGTGGCAGTGTGGTTGGTGGGTTCGGGCTCCTCTCGGGGTAGTTCAAGCCTCTGACCTTGGCTTTTCCGAATATTTCGGAGGGCCGACCGGTCGCGGCCGAGCCGCCGTCCCATAGCCGACGTCAGGACAGCGGAGGACATGCCGAAGAAGGACGGGGCCATCGAGATCGAAGGCCGTGTGGTGGAGCCGCTCCCGAACGCGATGTTCCGGGTGGAGCTCCAGAACGGTCATCGTGTTCTCGCCCACATCAGCGGGAAGATGCGCCAGCACTACATCCGGATCCTGCCGGAGGACCGCGTCGTGGTCGAGCTCTCGCCCTACGACCTGTCCCGCGGCCGCATCGTCTACCGCTACAAGTAGTCGATCTCTTCTCACTCGCCCGTAGCTCCACTCAATCGCCACGCGCGGCCCGCGGCTGCGCAGGAGGTCCGCAACAGCCGTGAAGGTCAAGCCCAGCGTCAAGAAGATCTGCGACAAGTGCAAGGTGATCCGTCGCCACGGGCGAGTCATGGTCATCTGCGACAACCTTCGTCACAAGCAGCGTCAGGGCTGATGTCCTGACGGGTGCGGCCTCGTCCCGGCGGGTGGCGCAGCACGTGCCGCCCGCCGAGAGGCGGCCCACCGCATCCAAGCGATGCCAGGCGTCCCATCCGGGACGACCTACCCCCGGTCGGAGGCCGGGGCCCGCCCGGCCCGGCGCCGGCCGGGACGGCATCGCCCGAGACCTCCGGCCGCAGGAAGGAAACATCCGTTCATGGCACGCCTCTCCGGCGTCGACCTTCCCCGCGAGAAGCGGGTTGAGATCGCTCTGACCTACATCTTCGGGATCGGCCGCAGCCGCTCCCGGGACACCCTCGCCGCCACCGGGGTCAACCCGGACACGCGTGTTCGTGATCTGAGCGAGGAAGAGATCGTCAGACTGCGCGACTGGATCGACGCGAACTACCGGGTCGAGGGTGACCTCAACCGGGAGATCAAGCAGGACATTCGCCGCAAGATGGAGATCGGGTGCTACCAGGGGCTCCGTCACCGGCGTAACCTGCCCGTCCACGGCCAGCGCACGCACACCAACGCGCGCACCCGCAAGGGCCCGCGCCGCGCCATCGCCGGCAAGAAGAAGGCCGGCAAGAAGTAGTCAGGGTCCCCGGCGGACCGCTCGGGCCCGCCGCCGCCGACCACTGATCGACGACCTCGTACACGGAGACCACACGCGAACATGCCTCCCAAGACGCGCGCAGCCGGCGCCAAGAAGGTCCGGCGTAAGGAAAAGAAGAACGTCGCCCACGGACACGCTCACATCAAGAGCACGTTCAACAACACGATCGTCTCCATCACCGACCCGTCCGGGAACGTGATCTCCTGGGCCTCGGCGGGCCATGTCGGCTTCAAGGGCTCCCGCAAGTCCACGCCCTTCGCCGCCCAGATGGCGGCCGAGAACGCGGCCCGCAAGGCGCAGGAGCACGGGATGCGTAAGGTCGACGTCTTCGTAAAGGGCCCGGGTTCCGGCCGGGAGACCGCGATCCGTTCCCTGCAGGCCGCGGGCCTCGAGGTCGGTGCGATCCAGGACGTCACCCCGACCCCGCACAACGGTTGCCGCCCGCCCAAGCGGCGCAGGGTGTGACCATGCGGCGAGGCGGCCGCGGCCGGAGCTCCACGCCGGCCGGTGTCGTGGCGTTGCGTTCGAGTTCGCGCCAGGAAACGAGAGAGAAGGATTAGATGGCCCGTTACACCGGCGCGGACTGCAAGCGTTGCCGCCGCGAGAAGACCAAGCTGTTCCTCAAGGGCAGCAAGTGCGACACCCCGAAGTGCCCGATCGAGATCCGGCCCTACCCGCCGGGCGAGCACGGCCGTGGCCGCACCAAGGACTCCGAGTACCTGCTGCAGAAGCGCGAGAAGCAGAAGTGCGCCCGAATCTACGGCGTGCTGGAGAAGCAGTTCCGGGGCTACTACGACGAGGCGAATCGCCGGGCCGGCAAGACCGGTGACGAGCTGCTGAAGATCCTTGAGTCGCGGCTCGATAACGTCGTGTACCGGGGTGGCTTCGCACCCTCGCGGGACGCCGCCCGTCAGGCCGTCCGGCACAGCCACGTCCAGGTGAACGGCCGCAAGGTCGACATCCCCAGCTATCGGATCAGCGAGAACGACATCGTCGAGATCGCGCCGAAGGCCCGGGAGCTCACCCCGTTCATCGTGGCCCGGGAGACCGCGGGTCAGGGTCGGGCCGTTCCGGCCTGGCTGGAGGTGATCCCGAGCCAGCTGCGGATCCTGGTGCACTCGCTGCCGGCGCGGCAGGTGATCGACACTCAGGTGCAGGAACAGCTGATCGTCGAGCTCTACTCCAAGTAGGGTCTGCCGGCGTCGTCCCCGCAGTCAGGGGGCGGAGCACACTGGAGTCCGGGCGGGCCTCCGCCCGGACACCACCCCGTGGGCGGAACGGACCGATGTTCCGCCCACCGGCTCCCGTCAGGGGGCCCGCACCACACGGCGTCATATGGCGGTCGCCGTGGTCGGAAGGACGTTCTCATGTTGATCGCTCAGCGTCCCACCCTCATCGAAGACCCGATCTCCGAGTTCCGTTCACGCTTCGTGATCGAGCCGCTGGAGCCGGGCTTCGGCTACACCCTCGGTAACTCGTTGCGCCGGACCCTGTTGTCCTCCATTCCCGGTGCCTCGGTCACCAGCATCCGCATCGACGGCGTGCTGCACGAGTTCTCCACCGTGCCCGGCGTCAAGGAGGACGTGACCGACCTGATCCTGAACCTCAAGGAACTGGTCGTCAGCTCCGACAACGACGAGCCGACCGTGATGTACCTGCGCAAGCAGGGCCCCGGCGAGGTCACAGCGGCGGACATCGCCCCGCCGGCGGGCGTCGAGGTGCACAACCCCGAGCTGCGGCTCGCCATTCTGAACGACAAGGGCAAGCTCGAGATCGAGCTGACCGTCGAGCGGGGGCGCGGGTACGTCAGCGCGGCCCAGAACAAGCAAGCCGGCCAGGAGATCGGGCGGATCCCGATCGACTCGATCTACTCGCCGGTGCTGAAGGTGACCTACAAGGTCGAGGCCACCCGCGTCGAGCAGCGGACCGACTTCGACCGGCTCATCGTTGACGTCGAGACCAAGCCGTCGATCTCCCCGCGAGACGCGATGGCCAGCGCCGGCAAGACCCTGGTCGGCCTGTTCGGGCTGGCGCAGGAGCTCAACGCCGAGGCGGAGGGCGTCGACATCGGCCCGTCCGCCGCGGACGCGGCGCTGGCGGCCGACCTCGCGTTGCCCATCGAGGAGATGGACCTGACCGTCCGCTCCTACAACTGCCTCAAGCGTGAGGGCATCCACACGATCGGCGAGCTGGTCTCCCGTAGCGAGGCCGACCTGCTCGACATCCGTAACTTCGGGCAGAAGTCGATCGATGAGGTCAAGACGAAGCTGGGCGCGATGGGCCTGCAGCTCAAGGACTCCCCGCCCGGGTTCGACCCGCGCCAGGCCGTGGACACCTACGGCACCGACACGTACAGCCCGTCGTTCTCCGACCCGTCCGACGACGGCGCGGAGTTCGTCGAGACCGAGCAGTACTGACTCTCCACGAGGGCCTCCGCTTCCGGCGGGGGCCCTCGGCGACCCTCCGGTGGCGAGAGCCGCGTCCTTCGGGCGGGCAGCCTGGCTAGGCCGGTGACCAGCAGGACCGTGAAAGGAACGAGGAGCACTCATCATGCCCACGCCAACCAAGGGCGCCCGGCTCGGCGGCAGCCCCGCACATGAGCGGCTGCTGCTGGCCAACCTCGCCACCGCGCTGTTCGAGCACGGCGGCATCACCACCACCGAGGCGAAGGCCAAGCGGCTGCGTCCGTACGCCGAGCGTTTGGTGACCTTCGCCAAGCGGGGGGACCTGCACGCCCGCCGGCGCGTCATGCGCCAGGTACGCGACAACTCGGTCGTGCACACCCTGTTCACCGAGATCGGTCCGCGCTACGCGAACCGGAACGGTGGCTACACCCGGATCATCAAGATCGGCAACCGGAAGGGTGACAACGCCCCGCTGGCCCGGATCGAGCTGGTCGAGGCGCTGACTATCGGCCAGCAGGCCGTCAGTGAGGCCGAGCGGGCGCGGGACACCCGTTTCGAGGCTCGTCGCAAGCCCACCGGCGCCACCGCGGAGGCGGCGGAGGACCTGGCCCAGGAGTCGCCGACCGCGGCTGTTGTGGCAGCCGAGGCCGCGGAGCCGGCAGACACCCCCGCCGAAGGGGCCGCCGGCAAGCCGACGACCGGGCAGGCGGACGACTCCGGCACCGGGGAGGACTCCGGCACCGGGGAGCAGAACTCCGCAAACTGAGATCCGGGCCGAAGGCCGGAATCTTCGGCCTTCGGCCCGGATCTCGCGTCCTGGAGTAGATCCGCGCAGGCCCGCCGCCCATCATGGGCGGCGGGCTTTCGTTTTAGTGCCGTCGCACCGCCGCGTCGTCGCTTGCACGGGGGAGAGACAGATGTCCGATCCGGGAGTTTCCGCGGGACGATGTCCCGCGGGTCGCGAGGCGGCTGCCCGCCGGTGATGACGATGACCGACGGGCTGGTTCGGCTGCGGCTGAACCTCTCCTACGACGGGACGCCGTTCGCAGGATGGGCCCGCCAGCCCGGCCAACGCACCGTGCAGGGCGATGTGGAGGATGCCCTTATGCGGGTGGCGCGGTTGCCGGCGGTACGGCTCACCGTCGCCGGACGGACCGATTCGGGCGTCCACGCCGTCGGCCAGGTAGCGCACGTTGATCTCCCGGACGACGTGCCGCTCGGCGGCCTCGCGCGGCGGCTGAACGGTGTCCTGGACCGGGCCGTGCGGATCATCGGGCTCGCCCCGGCACCGCCCGGCTTCGACGCCAGATTCTCCGCACTCTCCCGCCGCTACGTCTACCGCATCACCGACGCTCCGTATGGAGCCGAACCCCTGCGGCGCTTCGACACCCTGGCCTGGCCTCGTCCGCTCGACGTGCCCGCGATGGCGGCGGCGGCGCTGTTCCTGGTTGGCGAGCATGACTTCGCCGCGTTCTGCCGGCGCCGGGAGGGCGCGACGACCGTCCGCACGCTGCTGCGCCTCGATGTGCTCCGCCGGCCTGACGGGGTCGTCGTGGCCGACGTCGAGGCCGACGCCTTCTGCCACTCCATGGTCCGGGCGCTGGTCGGCGCCCTGCTTGCCGTCGGGGAGGGCCGCAAGCCGCCCCAGTGGCCCGCGGCGGTGCTGCACCGAGGTGTCCGGGACCCTGCCGTCACCGTTGCGCCGGCGCACGGCCTGACGCTGGTGGACGTGCGTTACCCGCCCGATCCTGAGTTGGCCGCCCGGGCCGAGGTCACCCGGGCCGTTCGGATTCCCCCCACGCCGTCCGGTTGAGGGTGGGGCCTGGTCGCCGGTGGGCCCGGTCGCCGGTGGGTCAGTGGCGCGGGCCGTGGCCGAGTACTGCTCGGTCTCCGATGGGCTCGGTCGCGAGTGTGCTCAGATCGGTCTGGGCGTTCCGCAGCGCGGGATCGGTCCCTGCTCCCTGGGTGCCGTCGGTGTAGGCGACCTGCGTGTAGATGAGGTAGTGCCCGCGGGTGATCGCGCCCCGCCACGAGTTGTTCCCACCCGGGCCGGTGATCCGCGCGTTCGGAATCGAGTTGGCCGGGACGGGGAGGGGCACGATGCCACCGCGCCCCTGGTTGAGGATGTCCGCGGTGGCGGTGGCGGTGGCGGTGGCGGTGGCGGTGGCGGTGGCGGTGGCGGTGGCGGTGGCGGTGGTGAGCTCGTCGAGGACGAAGACGGTGACGCCGGCCAGCACCTGGCGTCCGCCGTCCCCCGGGGTGCTGAGGAACAGCGTCCGCACCACCTGCCGGCAGCGCCGGTCCTTGAGCTGCGTGACCAGACCACCGGTGAGATCTGGGCAGCCGTTGTCCAGTTTGCGGGCGAGCCGCCGGTAGTTCCGTCCCTCGGCCTCGACCTGCTCGTCGGAGAAGAACTCGTCGGCGGTCACCGGGTCGGAGTCGAGGGTCGCGCTGTTGAGGAAGCCGGCCGGGATTGGTGGGAGCGTCTGCCGGGTGGTGGGCGTCTCGCGCCCGTTGTGCCCGTTGTCCCCGCTGCGCACCGCCACGACCGCGACCGCCGCGACGAGGACGAGGACGGCCCCGGCGACGCCGGCCAGCAACCGCCGAGCGTCGTGGACCGCACGGCCCCCGGCCTGGTCCTGAGTGCTCCGCCCCCACCTCGACGGGTACGCGCCACGGGCGCTCGATGCGGCGGTGGCGGACGGTGCCGATCCGTCGATCGAATGGATGTCGACCGGATCGCCGTCGCCGAATCCGCCATCAGCCGCGGCGGGTGGGTGGGATTCGCCGGTTTCACCGATGCGGGTGGGACCGCCAGTAACGGCATCTGTGCCGGGGGAGACACCCGGATAGGCCGGCGTGCCCGAGTCCCGTGGACGGGATGCCGGGCGCTCATAGCGGGTCGGACCCGGCTGCGGTACGGATGCGGCGCCGGTCCCGGCTGGCTCCGTGCCCAAGCTCGTGGTGGTCGGGGACGGTGTTATGCCGAGCGGTGTGGTGTCGGGCTGCGTGGTGTCGGGCGGTGTGATCCGCAGGGAGGTCGGCTTCGGCGAGAACGAGTACGTCCGGGATCCCCCGAACAGGGGATCGTCGGCGGGGGGAGTCCAGCCGTCGAGGTCGGGGTGCGGGCCACCTGGGCGGGGAATCGTCACTGCTGTCGGGCCCGTGGTGCCTCCCCGGTCGGCCGGACCGGTTGCCGGACCGCCGCCCTCCGGCGCGCCGGCCGACCGCCGGCCCTCAGCCGGCGCGGGAAACGTCCGATCGTGGCCGGCGCCTCCGGACAGCGGGGTCGGCCCCTCGTGCCCGGGGGCTTCGTGCCCCTCGCGCCCGTCGGATCGCCCGCTGCCCATCTCCGTCATCCTGGTGAGAATAGCCAGCTTGTCGGCGGGATTCAGCGCGGTCAGGTGTCCATGGTCGGTGGCCGGGCCGCCTGCATGTCCGTCTCCCCTGCATGTCCGCACTGCCGGTACTGCCGGTACTCCCGCTTTCCGTGCCCCCCGGGTGGACCGCTCCGATCGCCTGGTAGCCTCAAAGACTGCTGCGCGTGACACGTCCCGTCTGCGCGCTCCACATTCTTGACGAGATTATTCTTGACGAGATCCGTGAGAGGCCCCTTGGGAGTCTCCTGGCGGGATCGTCCGAACGAGAAGGCAGACCTGTGCGCACGTACCAGCCCAAGCCCGCGGATGTCCAGCGTGTGTGGCACGTCATCGATGCCACCGACGTGGTGCTCGGTCGGCTGGCGACCCAGGCCGCCACGCTCCTGCGTGGAAAGCACAAGCCGTACTTCGCTCCACACATCGACACCGGCGACTTCGTCGTCGTGATCAACGCGGGCAAGGTCGCCCTGAGTGGGAACAAGCGGGAGCAGGCCCAGTACCACCGGCACTCCGGCTTCCCGGGCGGTCTGCGCAGCACCTCCTACGGGGAGCTGCTCGATACCCGTCCGCAGATCATCGTCGAGAAGGCGATCAAGGGCATGCTGCCGAAGAACAAACTCGGCCGAGCCCAGGGGACCAAGCTGAAGGTCTATGCGGGTCCGACCCACCCGCATCAGGCGCAGCAGCCCACCCCATTCGAGATCATCCAGGTCGCGCAGTAGCCGCGGACCTCCTGAGCCGGTCGCCGGGCGGGGTCCTCCCGCCCGCCGGTACCGGCCCCGGGAACCACGCATCAACCGAGGAAGGAACGCGACGTGGCTGTCGTGACCGACGTACAGGGCAATCCCCGCGCCACCGGGCGGCGCAAGGAGGCGGTCGTCCGGGTGCGTCTGCTCCCGGGGACCGGGCAGTGGACGCTCAACGGGCGCACGCTTGAGCAGTATTTCCCGAACAAGGTGCACCAGCAGCTCGTCAACGAGCCGCTCAAGGCACTGGATCGGACGGAGTCGTACGACATCGTCGCCCGGCTGCACGGTGGCGGCGTCTCCGGGCAGGCCGGTGCGCTGCGGCTCGCCCTCGCCCGCGCGTTGACGCTGGCGGAGGAGGAGTCCCGGCCTACCCTGAAGAAGGCCGGCTTCCTGACCCGTGACGCTCGGGTCAAGGAGCGTAAGAAGTACGGGCTCAAGAAGGCCCGCAAGGCTCCGCAGTACAGCAAGCGCTGACCTTGGATCCCCTTCGCGGGCGTGCCCCCGGAGGCGCGCTCCTGGAGGGGATCGGTGCCACCGGTGCCCCCCTCGGTCTCCGCCACGATCTTCGACAAGGGAGACCTCAATGGTGAGGCTCTTTGGCACCGACGGCGTCCGAGGTGTCGCCAACATCGATCTGACCGCGGAGCAGGCGTTGTCGCTGGCTTCCGCGGCGGTCGAGGTTCTCGCTGGGCCGAACCGGGCGAGTGGGCCCTCCGGGTCCGGTAAGCCGGTAGTGGTCGTCGGCCGGGACACGCGGCCCTCGGGGGAGTTCCTGGAGGCCGCGGTGGTCGCCGGGCTCGCAGCCTCCGGTGCCGACGTGGCCCGGATCGGGGTGGCACCCACGCCCGCGGTGGCTTACGCCGTCGCAGCCAGCGGCGCGATGTTCGGTGTCATGCTCTCCGCCAGCCACAACCCGATGCCGGACAACGGCATCAAGCTGTTCGCCGCCGGCGGCCTCAAACTGCCCGACGAGGTCGAGGACGCCATCGAGCGGCGGATGGCCCTACCTCCGAGCCGCCGTCCCGTCGGCGCCGACGTCGGTCGGGTCCACGACGAACCGGTTCTCCTCGACCGGTATGCGGCGCATCTGCTGGCCACGCTGCCGGTGCCGCTCGACGGCCTGCGGGTCGTCGTCGACTGTGCCCAGGGCGCCGCCTCCACCTTGGCCCCTCGGGTGCTGCGGGCGGCCGGAGCCGATGTCGTCGCGCTGCACGCCGACGGCGACGGGACAGCGATCAACGACGGCAGCGGTGCCACCCATCTCGACAGCCTGCGTGCCGCGGTCGTGGCGTACGGTGCCGACGTCGGCATCGCCCATGACGGCGACGCGGACCGTTGCCTCGCCGTGGACGCGACCGGTGAGGTCGTCGACGGCGACCAGATCCTGGCGATGTGTGCTCTGGCGCTGGCCGAGCGGGGTGAGCTGGTCGACGACACGGTGGTGGTCACCGTGATGTCGAATCTGGGCTTTCACCACGCGATGCGGGAGGCCGGTATCACCGTCGTCACCACACCCGTCGGGGACCGGTACGTGCTGGAGGCGATGCGCGCCGGAGGCTACGTGCTCGGCGGTGAGCAGAGCGGGCACGTGGTGTTCCTGGACTACGCGACGACCGGCGACGGGTTGTTGACGGCGTTGCGGATCCTGGGCCGGGTCGCCGAGACCGGACAACCGCTCGGCGAGCTCACCAAGGCGATGACCCGGTTGCCCCAGGTGTTGGTGAACGTGCGTGGCGTCGACCGGACGCAGGTGGACACCAATGAGGAACTGCTGCGGGCCGTCGCCCTGGCCAAGGCGGAACTCGGTGACGAGGGTCGGGTGCTGCTGCGGTCGTCCGGCACCGAACCCCTCGTGCGGGTGATGGTCGAGGCGGGCACCGACGCCGCCGCGCGGGCGGTCGCACAGCGGCTCGCCGCCGTCGTGCGCACCGCGTTGCCGCCGGCGCGCTGACCGATCCCGTCGCTGACCGGTCCCGCCGCGGCCACAAGCGGACACCTTGCCCCGAGCGTCCCCCGGTACGCTCTCACCTCCGGGAACCTGCGTACGCTGAGCCGCATGTGCGGGATCATCGGTTACGTCGGCGACCAGGCGGCACTGGATGTCGCATTGAACGGTCTGCGGCGGTTGGAGTACCGGGGTTACGACTCGTCGGGTGTCGCCGTGGTTGGCGCCGGGGCACTGCGGACGGCGCGTCGTGCCGGCAAGCTGTCCAACCTCGAGAAGCTGCTCGCCGAGAATCCGGATTCCAGGCCGATGCCCGGCACCACCGGCATGGGGCATACCCGGTGGGCCACGCACGGTGGACCGACCGACGCGAACGCCCATCCGCACACCGACTGCACCGGCGCCATCGCCGTCATCCACAACGGGATCATCGAGAACTTCGCCGCATTGCGGGTCGAGCTGGAGACGGTCGGCCACGAGCTCGCCAGTGAGACCGACACGGAGGTCGTCGCCCATCTCCTCGAAGTCGAGCTTGCTGGTGCCGGCGCTGGTGCCGACCGCGGGTACGACGGGGGCGCGCATCCGCTGACCGCCGCGCTGCGACGGGTCTGCCGGCGGCTGGAAGGCGCGTTCACCCTGGTCGTGCTGCACCGCGACTTCCCGGAGGTGGTTGTCGGGGCCCGGCGCAACAGCCCGCTAGTCGTGGGGCTCGGTCAGGGGGAGACCTTCCTCGCCAGCGACGTCTCGGCCTTCATCGCCCACACCCGGGAGGCGCTGGAGATCGGGCAGGATCAGGTGGTCGAGGCTCGCCGGGACGGCGTGACGGTGACCGACTTCGGCGGCCAGATCATCGAGGGCCGGCGGTACCACGTCGACTGGGATGCCAGCGCCGCCGAGAAGGGCGGCTACCCGTACTTCATGCTCAAGGAGATCAGCGAGCAGCCGACCGCCCTGGCAGACACGCTGCGCGGTCGGCTTTCCGCCGATGGTGCGATCGTGCTCGACGAGGAGCGGCTGTCTGTCCAGGATTTCCGGGACGTGGACAAGGTCTTCATCGTCGCCTGCGGTACCGCCTACCACGCCGGCCTCATCGCAAAGTACGCGATCGAGCACTGGACCAGGCTGCCCTGCGAGGTCGAGATGGCCTCGGAGTTTCGCTACCGCGACCCGGTGCTCGACCGGTCCACCCTCGTCATCGCGATCAGCCAGAGCGGCGAGACGCTGGACACGCTGATGGCGGTCAAACACGCGCGCGAGCAGAAGGCACGGGTGCTGGCCATCTGCAACACCAACGGTTCTACGATCCCTCGGGAGTCCGATGCGGTGCTGTACACCCGCTGCGGCCCGGAGGTGGGGGTCGCGTCCACCAAGACCTTCCTCGGGCAGGTCGCCGCGTGCCTTCTCGTTGGCCTGTTCCTGGCCCAGGTGCGCGGCGTGCTCTACGGCGATGAGGTCGCTGCGTACGTCGAGCGGCTCCAGCGTATGCCCGAGCTGATCGAACGGACGCTGGGAACGGTCGAGCCGGTGCGGGAGCTCGCCCGTGCCTTGGCCGACGCGAGGGCGGTGCTCTTCCTCGGTCGTCATGTGGGGTACCCGGTGGCCCTGGAAGGGGCCCTCAAGCTCAAGGAACTCGCCTACATGCACGCCGAGGGGTTCCCGGCAGGGGAGCTCAAGCACGGGCCGATCGCGCTCATCGAGCCCGGCCTGCCGGTGTTCGTCGTTGTGCCGTCCCTACGGGGTCGTGCGAACCTGCACGGAAAGATCGTTTCCAACATCCAGGAAGTCCGGGCGCGTGGCGCCCGCACGATCGTGATCGCGGAAGAGAGCGACACCGCCGTCGAACCGTTCGCCGATCATCTCATCCGCGTGCCCGCGACCGCGTCGCTGTTCGCGCCCCTGGTCACGACGCTACCGCTGCAGGTCTTCGCGTGCGAGCTGGCGCTTGCGCGCGGCCTCGATGTCGATCAGCCGCGTAACTTGGCGAAGTCGGTCACAGTCGAATAAGCCCTTCCCCACACTGCGCCTTCGGCGCAGTGTGGGGGCCCCTGGCATCGGGCGGCGTACCGGCGCGGCGGGGGGCTGGGCTCGGGCCTGCCTGGTCAGGTGGACGGCGTCGCTCCGTGCTGACGGCCGTACCAGGCGACCGTCGCCTCCCACAGCGCATCGGCGACGGCGTCGTTGTCGTCGGCGGCGTCGAGCAGGGTCTCGACGAGTTCGGCGCGAGGGGCGCGGCTGAGGAAGACGCGCATCGCGGCGTGGACCGGGTCGTCGGTGAAGAGGGTCTCCTCACCGAGGATCGCGCCGTCCTCCCCCTCGATGTCCTCGTCGTCCTCGGCGAGTCCCGCCGAGCCGGTGGCCACGAGGGCGACCGCGACCGCATGCCGGCAGAACGAGCCGGTGGATCCCTCGGTGCAGGTACAGCCCGTCCGTGGCCCGTCGTCGGTCGCCTCCAGGCGGACCTCGTACGAACCGTCGTCTTCCACCGTGCCGGATGCGTTGGTGGGGCGGATGCGGAGTTGTTCGACTCGACCGAGAAGGGCCAGATTCACCCCTTCTATGAAGACGTCGGTGCCGGCGTGCTGTGCGCAGGCACGTTCCTCGAAGGCTGCCTCGAGCGGGGTGACGGCGTCTCCGCCGTGCCCGTTCTCCCCGGACCCCGAAATGATCACTGCTCAATCCTACGGAATTCGCGCGGTTCGGGGATGCCTAGGCGAGTAGGTCTTGTTGTCGATTGCATCGCGATATATCGTGAGCCTACGTGATGAGGTGTGAGCGGATGGCTCCGGTCGCGCCGACCCGAAGGGAATGATCGTGGTTTCACAGATGATGTCGGGCCCATGGGGCCGCTGGGGATGCGAGGCCGGGTTCGGCCCGTCCCGGCTGCGGGACTTCTTCGAGGCGGTGAGCGCCTGGGGGGAGTGTGGTGGCCGGTCGGAGGCGGTGGCCGGCGAGCAGGACCACTCCGAGAGCGGTCGCGCCGGCCGTGGTGAGCACGGCGGGCATCGTGAGCACGGCGGGCACGGAGGAGGCGGGCCGAGAGGCCGCCGGGGCGGACCGGGCTGGCCGTTCGGCGGCTTTCCCGGCCCGGGGTTCGGTCTGGGGTTCGGCGGCCCCGGTTTTGGCGGTCCCGGCAGCTTCGGCCGTGGGCCGAAGGTGGGGCGGGGTGACGTCCGGGAGGCGCTGCTCGCGCTGCTGGCCGAGGAGCCCATGCACGGCTACCAGATGATCCGTGAGCTCGCGGAGCGTAGTGGTGGCATCTGGCGGCCGAGCCCGGGGTCGGTCTACCCGGTCCTGTCGCTGCTGGCCGACGAGGGGCTCGTGCGCGCGGAGGAGGCGGAGGGCAAGCGAGTCTTCCATCTCACCGACGCCGGGCGGGCGCACGTCGAGGCACGCGCAGGGGGCCGCAAGCCGTGGGAGACTGCCGCGGCGGCGGTCGATGACGATCTCACCAGTTTGCGAACGCTGGCGTTCGCCGTCGGTGCGGCCATCGTCCAGGTGGCCCAGGCCGGAGACGAAGCGCAGATCGCCGCGGCGCGGTCCCTGCTCGCCGAGACCCGCCGTGGTCTCTACCGGATCCTCGCCGGGGACGATGTCGAGCCCCCGACGAGACCGGAGGGTGCCGCCACGGGTACCGGCGCGGACAAGGGCCGCACCGCTCCCGATGGTGGCAGCAAGGACGACGGCAACGGCGGATCGGCCCCGGGGCGGGCTGCGACGCGCTGATCGACGAAGCGTTGATCAGCGGGGCGCGGGCGCCTCGGCGAGGTGGGCGTGAACCGGCTAGCGGGGACCTCACCGGCCGTCCCGGTGCCGACGGCGGGGTAACACCGCGTTTGTGGGAACCTTCCCAGGTGGCGGTGGCGGTGGCGGTGGCGGTGGCGGTGGCGGTGGCGGTGGCGGTGGCGGTGGCGGTGGCGGTGGCGGTGGCGGGCGTCGGCGTGGACGTGGACGTGGACGTGGTGGATGTTGACCGGTTCGCCGTGACGCTGGCACGCACGCCGGGCATCGCGATGAGGCTGTTCACCGCGACCGAACGGAGCCTCGCCCGGCCCGAGCGGTTGGCCGCCCGGTTCGCGGCGAAGGAGGCGGTCGCCAAGGTTCTCGGCGCACCCCCCGGTCTCGAGTGGCACGACACCGAGGTGGTTCTCGGTACCGGGGGGCGACCGTCGTTACGGATTATCGGCACGGTGGCCGCCGCGGCGGCCCGGCTCGGCATCGCGTCCTGGCATCTCTCGCTCACCCACGACGGCGGCGTGGCCGTGGCGATGGTCGTTGCCGAGACCTGAGCACGGTCGGGTCCGGTGGGCCCGTGCCGGCCTGTCGGGCGCCCGCGGATCGGAGCGGGGCAGCATGTCGGCATGCGCAATGCCCATACGGTTGAACAGGTTCGAGGTGCCGAGGCGCCGCTGCTCGCCTCGCTGCCCCCCGGCGCTCTGATGCAGCGGGCGGTGCACGGGCTCGTCGCGCACGCCGCACGACGCCTCGGGCGGGTCTACGGTGCCCGCGTCGTCGTGCTCGCCGGCGGTGGCGACAACGGTGGTGACGCCCTCTGGGCCGGAGCGCGACTGGCCGCCCGAGGGGCGCGGGTTGATGCGGTGGCACCCGGCCGCACCCATCCGGAAGGCACCGCCGCCCTGCTCGCGGCCGGTGGTCGACTGCACCATCCGGGTCCGGTGGTGGGCGGGGGCGGTCCGGCGGGTGCGGGGCAGCCGATCGACGATGAGCGGCTGCGTATTCTGTTCGCCGCCGCCGATCTGGTGCTGGACGGGTTGCTCGGCATCGGTGGCCGGGGCGGGCTGCGCGAGCCGTACGCCCGGCTCGTCGCTCTGGCGCCCCCCGAACGGACGGTGGCGGTCGACGTCCCCAGCGGGGTGGACGCGGATACCGGGGCCGTCGCGGGGCCGGCGGTCCGGGCGAGCAGTACCGTCACCTTCGGTACCCGCAAACGCGGCTTGTGGCTCATGCCCGGTGCCGCCCACACCGGTCCCGTCGAGCTGGTCGACATCGGACTGAACCTGCCTGAACCCGACCTGTGCGCTCTCGACGATGCCGACGTTGCCGCGGCGCTGCCCGTTCCCAGCCCGAGGGCGTCCAAGTACAGTCGCGGGGTCCTTGGCCTCGTTGCCGGCAGCGGCGCCTATCCGGGCGCCGCGGTGCTCGCGGTCGGCGGCGCGCTGCGCGGCGGCGCCGGGTATCTGCGGGTAGTGACCGAGGGGCACGCTGAGAAGGCCGAGGGCGAGGCCGTCGGCGCGGTCGTGAGCAGGGCCGGCGATTTCGTGCGGATGTCGCATCCCGAGGCCGTCGTGACCGCCATCGAGGCCGGTGACGCCGACGCGATGCTGGCCGCTGGCCGGGTCCAGGCCTGGGCGATCGGCCCGGGCCTGGCGCCGGGACCCGCGGTCCGTACCTTGCTGACGGCGTTGCTGGCGACGGACCTTCCGGTCCTGGTCGACGCGGGAGGCCTCGACCCGCTTGCCGAGATCATCGCGGCGCGGCCCGCTGCCGTCGCCGAGCGGGCGGCGCCGGTGCTGATCACACCGCATGAGGGCGAGTTCCAGCGGTTCGTCTCGGTCGCTCTTGGCGGGGATGCGCAGACCACCGCCGCCGAACTCGCCGACGATCGGCTCGCCGTTCTCCGGCGGGCCGCGGCGGCGACGGGAGCGGTGATCCTGCTCAAGGGCGCCCGCACGCTCGTCGTGCGGCCGGATGGATCGGCGCTGGTCAACACGACCGGATCGGCATGGCTGGGGACCGCCGGGACCGGTGACGTGCTGACCGGCCTGATCGGGTCGCTGCTCGCCGCCGGGCTCGCCCCGGCGACGGCCGGGGCGGTCGGCGCCTATCTGCACGGCCGGGCCGCCGAGCGGGCCCCCGTGCCGCTGGCAGCGAATGATCTGCCCGCCATCCTGCCCCAGGTCATCGGCGACCTGCTCGACCAGCGACGGATGCCACGCGGAGTAGCGTGACGGCGTGACCGAACAGCGGGCCGATCCTCCTGCCGGGAATGATCTTCGTTCCTATGCCGCCATCGATCTCGACGCGGTCCGCACGTCGGTGGCCGCCCTCGTCGCCCGGGCAGGCGACGCCGCCACCATGGCGGTCGTCAAGGCTGACGGCTACGGCCATGGCATGATCCCGTGCGCGCGGGCGGCCCTGGAGGGCGGGGCCACCTGGCTCGGCACGGCGTTCCTCGAGGAGGCGCTCGCCCTGCGCGCGGCCGGGTTCACCGTCCCGGTGCTGTCCTGGCTCGCGGCGCCCAGTGAATCGTTCGCCGCCGCCATCGCCGCGGATGTCGACCTGTCCGCGTCCGCGGGCTGGGCGCTCGAGGAGACCGCCGCGGCGGCCCGGCGGACCGGCCGTACCGCCCGGGTGCACCTCAAGGCGGACACGGGCCTCGGCCGGGCGGGAGCCACGGAGGCCGACTGGCCGGCGCTGTGCGACGCCGCGGCGGCACTCGAGGCCGAGGGCGTGATCGAGGTGATCGGCGTGTGGAGCCACTTCGCGTTCGCCGATGCCCCCGGGCATCCCACGGTGCAGGGTCAGATCGGGCGTTTCCGGGATGCGATCGACATCGCCACGAAGGCGGGGCTACACCCATCCGTGCGGCATCTGGCGAACTCGGCGGCCACCCTGGTCAGCCCGGAGGCGCATTTCGACCTGGTCCGACCGGGAGTGTCCGTTTACGGACTGTCCCCGGGCCCGGAGGTCGGGCCGCCGGCGGCCTTCGGTCTGCGCCCCGCGATGACGCTGACGACGCACGCCGCGTTGACCAAGCGGGTACCGGCGGGAACCGGCGTCTCCTACGCGCACCGGTACACGACAACACGCGAGACGACGCTCGCCGTGGTGCCGCTGGGCTACGCCGACGGCATCCCCAGGTCCGCGACGAACACCGCGGAGGTGCTGTTCGGCGGGCGGCGCCGCCGCATCGCCGGCACGGTCTGCATGGATCAGTTCGTCCTCGATGTGGGTGACGACCAGGTGGCGGCCGGCGACGAGGTGCTGCTCTTCGGCCCCGGTGACCGCGGCGAACCGACCGCGGACGACTGGGCTGCGGCGCTGGGCACCATCAACTACGAGATCGTCAGCCGGGTCGGGGCTCGGGTCCCCCGCCGCTACGTCTGATGACAGCCCGTCGGGCGGCCTCGCGGGCGGCGCCGGACGAGTCGAAGATGCGGGATGCGGGATGCGGGCTCAGCCGCAGCCGCCGGGGTCGCAGGCACCGCCGGAACCGTGACCGCCGGTGGGCGACACGTGGCCGCCGAGCGAGCCGCGCTCCATCCGCCGACGCACGGGGCGGGAGACGGCGGCCTCGCGCTCGGCCTCCTCGAGGCGGGAACGGGTAGTCAGTGTCAGCATCACCGGCCCGGCCGACACCGGAGCCGGAGCCGCGGCGCCGGGGCCCTCGGCCGGCTCGGTGTCGTCCGGCACCCCCAGCGCGGCGGCGCGCTCCGGGCCCGTCAGACGACGGCCGGCGCTCGCCGGGATGTCCTTGCTCCTGTGCCACCTCAGCCGCACGATCTCCGCCTCCGGTCCACACCCGCTGATCGATCTGATCCCACCGGATCCGCCCGCTTCCGGCTTCTCGATCCAGTCGATCCAGCCGGGGGCGGCACTTCCACGGTAGTCGGCCCGCTCCCACCCGGTCCGGCGGGCGTCGGCGCTGTGGCCTACGCCCGGCTTGTCTTCTTCACGACATTTGTCGTCTTCACGACGCCCGGTGCCGTCGCGACGCGTCGCACCGGCGTGGATCCGGTGCCGTGGGGCGGGGCCCATCCCCTAGACTCGGCCCGGAGTCGTGACTGGCGCATCGAGGTGGAACTGACCACCGGGGAGCGATCGAGCGGAACGGTGCCGCGCGCCTGGGCACCCCCGGCCGGATCAGACCTGCCGGAGGTCAAGGTGCATCAACCACCGATTCCCCGCCTCGCCGTCGCCGATCCCGAACTCGCCGGTCTCGTCGAGGCCGAAGCCACGCGCCAGTTCTCGTCGATCAGGCTGATCGCGTCGGAGAACTACGTCTCTACCGCGGTGCTGGAGGCGTCCGGCTCCGTGCTGACCAACAAGTACTCCGAGGGCTACGTCGGTCGGCGTTACTACGAGGGTCAGCAGGTCATCGATCCGATCGAGACGCTTGCGGTCGACCGTGCCAAGGCGCTGTTCGGGGTCGAGCACGCCAACGTCCAGCCGTACTCGGGTTCCCCGGCGAACCTCGCCGTCTATCTGGCCTTCGCCGAGCCAGGGGACACCGTGATGGGCCTGTCGTTGCCGATGGGCGGCCATCTGACCCACGGCTGGAGCGTCTCCGCGACCGGCACGTGGTTCCGCAGCGTCCGGTACGGCGTGCGCGCCGGCACCGGCCGCATCGACCTGGACGAGGTGCGCGACCTCGCCCTGGCCGAGCGTCCCAGGATTATTTTCTGCGGCGGTACGGCGATCCCGCGGACGATCGACTTCCCGGGGTTCGCCGCGATCGCGCGGGAGGTCGGGGCGGTGCTCGTCGCGGACATCGCGCACATCGCCGGGCTGATCGCGGGCGGGGCACACCCCTCGCCGGTGGGGCACGCCCCGGTGATCTCCACCACCACGCACAAGACGCTGCGCGGCCCGCGCGGGGCGATGCTCCTCTCCGACGCCGAGCACGCCACCGCGATCGACAAGGCGGTGTTCCCGGGCCTGCAGGGCGGGCCGCACAACCACACCACCGCGGCGATCGCCGTCGCCCTGCGCGAGGCGGCGGCACCCGCGTTCCGCGACTACGCGCACGCGGTCGTGGCGAACGCCCGCGCGCTGGCCGAGGCCCTGGTGGAGCGGGGCTTCGACCTGGTCACCGGCGGTACCGACAACCATCTGATCCTGATCGACCTGACCGGCAGGGACATCGGCGGCAAGCCCGCGGCCCGGGCGCTCGACCAGGCCGGGATCGAGCTGAACTACAACGCGGTGCCCTTCGACCAGCGCAGGCCCTTCGACCCGTCCGGTATCCGACTGGGAACCGCCGCCATCACCACCCGCGGCCTGGGCGCCGGTCACATGCCGGTGCTCGCCGGCTGGATCGACGATGTCGTCAAGGCCGCCGTGGCCGGCGACACCGCGACCATCACCCGGGTCCGGGAGCAGGTCACCGAGCTGACCGCCGCCTTCCCGATGCCGGGCTTCGCCTGAGCACGGGATCCGCGTACAGGCCCGGTAAGCGGCCCCGGCTGACGCCCCCCACGTCCCGGCCGGGGGGCCCGTCGGCCGGCGTGGCCGGGTGCATCATCGGTGCAGAAGAGGCCCCGAGGAGAGGTGGCGCCGATGGCGAAGACCGTGGGTGCGATCGCGGGTTCCCGCTCGGCTCGGGCCACGGGGTCGCTCGGGGTGGTCGGTGCCGCTGCCGTCGCGGCGGGCCTGGTCGCCGAGCGGCGGATGATCCGCCGTCGGCGTGGGATGGCCGATCTCGCGTCCGACGCGCGGATCGAGCCGATCAGGGGTTGGGTCACCACCGTGATCGCGGGGGACGGTATTCCGCTGTACATCGAGGAGATCGGCCCGTCGGACGCCCCGGTGACGCTGGTGTTCGTCCACGGGTTCTGCGTCACGGCCGATTCCTGGATCCTGCAGCAGCGGGCGCTCACGGACCTCGGCCGGATGGTCTTCTATGATCAGCGGGCGCATGGGCGTTCCGGGCCGTCCGAGGTCAAGAACTGCACCATCGACGTACTCGCCGACGACCTCTTCCGAGTGATCACCGAGCGGGTCCCCCGGGGGCCGATCATCCTGGTGGGCCATTCGATGGGCGGCATGACGGTGCTGGGTCTGGCCGACACCCACCCGGAACTGTTCGATGACCGCATCGTCGGGGTGGCCCTGCTCGCCACCAGCGCCGGTGAGCTGGCCCGGCTGACCTTCGGGCTGCCGGCGTCGGTGACCGGGGTGGTGCGCCGCGTTCTGCCGGGTTTCGCGGTCGGTATGCGGCACGCGCCGAGCCTGCTCGAACGTGCCCGGCGGCGGGGCAGCGACCTGTCGTGGGAGCTGACGCGGCGCATCGGGTTCGGATCGACCGAACTACCGCCGTCGGTGGTCTCCTTCCTGGAGACCATGGTCGCGGACACCCCGATCCCGGTCATCGCGGCGTTCCTGCCCACCCTGCTCGACCACGATCGGCTCGTGGCGGCCGAGCGGCTGGCGGAGATCCCGACCGTGCTCATCGTCGGGGACGCCGACCTGATGACCCCGCTTGCCCACAGCCGCACCCTGGCGGAGGTGTTGCCCCGGGCGGAGCTCATCGTCGAGGAGGGCGCCGGGCACGCCATCATGTTGGAACGCCCGGACGTGGTGAACGCCGCCATCCGGGAGATGGCACGGCAGGCGATGGTGCCACGCGCCATGCCGCGCCCGCGGTCGGCACGGGCCGACCGGTCGGCGCCGGCACAGACCGGTCGGTCGGGACGGACCGGTCGGTCGGGACGGACCGGTCGGTCGGGGTCGGCACGGGCCGGTCGGTCGGCACGGTCCGAGACATTCTCCGTCTCCCCACGCGGGCCCCGGAGCGAGGCGACGACGGAAGGCACATGAACACGGTCGAGGTGTCCACGGCGGAGCGCATGCGGGAGTTCGGGGCCTGGTTGGCCGCCCTGCTGCGACCCGGGGACCTGCTCGTGCTCTCCGGCCCGCTTGGCGCGGGCAAGACGGTCCTGGCCCAGGGGATCGCGGCCGGGCTGGGCGTGCGGGAAACGGTCACCTCGCCGACGTTCGTGCTGGCCCGGATCTACCCGGACGGGCGGATTCCCCTCGTGCACGTGGACGCCTACCGGCTCGGTGGGGTCGCCGAGGTCGACGATCTCGACCTCGACGCCGACGTCGACACCTCGGTCACCGTGGTCGAGTGGGGCGTCGGTCTTGTGGAACGTCTCACGCAGGATCATCTGGAGATCGTGATCTCCCGGCCACGTGCCGACGAGGTCGGGGAGACTCGGATAGTCCGCCTCGTCCCGTCCGGGGCCAGCTGGATCGAACGGCTGCGCGCACGTGCGCCGGTGAGTTGAGACTCCCCGCATCGACCCGCCGCGCGCGGCGTGACATCGGTGGCATCGTGGTGGTGGAGCGGGTGCCCGCCGTGGTCGGCGAGGCGATCCGTAGTCTGGACGAGTGCTGGTGATGGCTCTTGACACATCCACGGCAGCGTGCTCGGTCGCGCTTGCCGAGCTGACGTCGTCCGACCCCGCGCGGCCGGTGAGTGGGACGGGTGGCGAGCGCGCCGCGCTCGGGGTGCACGTGTGGCCGCGAGCGGTCATGGTCACCGTCGACGCCCGCCGCCACGGGGAGTTGCTGGCGTCGTCGATGCGCGCGGTGCTCGCCGAGGGGGGTGCCCGCCCCACCGATCTCGACGTCGTGGTCGTGGGCGCCGGTCCCGGGCCGTTCACCAGTCTGCGGGTCGGGATGGTGACCGCCGCCGCCTTCGCTGACGCACTGGGCGTGCCGGTGCACGGGGTGTGCTCACTGGATGCCATCGGTGCCGCCACCGGCGGCTCCGTCGCCGTCGTGACGGATGCCCGTCGGCGCGAGGTCTTCTGGGCCTGTTACCGCGACGGGGTGCGGGTCGGCGATCCGGCCGTTGGCCGTCCGGCCGACGTCGTCCGGTTCCTGCGCGGCCTCGGTGTCGACCGCGTCGTCGGCCCGGGAACGGTGCTCTACCCGGAGATCTTCGTCGAACTCGCCGCGGCCGCAGCCGGTACCACGGCCGGGGAGGCGCCCGCGCCCGGCGCAGGCCAGGCGGACGACGGCTATCCCCGGCCAGAGCTGCTCGTCGGTCTCGCCGGGGCCGACGTGCTGGCCGGGCGCGCTCCCCAGCCCCTCGTCCCGCTCTACCTGCGGCGGCCGGACGCGACCGAACCGCATACACCGAAGCCGGTCACGGTTTGACGCAGCCGCGATCACACCCTACCGGTCCGGATGGGCCGGATCTGCTCCTCGTTCCAATGCGCTGGTGGCACGTGGCGATGGTCGCCGAGCTGGAGCAGACGGTATTCGACATCGATCCGTGGACGGCCGAGCTGTTCTGGTCCGAACTCGCGCAGGGCGAGCAGCGACGGTACCTGACGGCGCTGTGGCGTCCACAGGGCGTCCCGACGCACGACACGTCCGCGATCGTCGGTTATGCGGGGCTGGCGCTTGCCGAGGACGGCGCCTACATCCAGACGATCGGCGTTGTGCCCCGGATGCGCGGGCGGGGGGTGGGCGCCCGTCTGATGATCGCCCTGCTGCGTGACGCCCGGCGGGCGGGTGCCCGCAGCTGCGGGCTGGAGGTCCGCACCGACAACCAGGCGGCCCGCGCCCTCTACAGCCGGCTCGGTTTTGTCGACATTGGGCTGCGTCGCGGTTACTACCAGCCTTCCGGCGGAGATGCCTACGTGATGCGGGTCCGGAAGATCGACACCATTGGTTACGCGGAGCTGCTCGACCGCGTCGAGGCGACGTTGCTCATCACCTCTCGGGCCGAGCCCTGACCTGTTCGAACCGCCAGGCACGCGGATCGCCGTTCGTCAGCTCGGCCGGTGGTTCCGGCAGCGGGCAGCGGGTGTCCCCGGTAGTCTGCGCGGACGTGCCCGCATCGGGCGGCGTCCGCAGCATGATGACGATGAGATCCTCGCCCCGTTGGCTGCTGACGTAGACCTCGCCGTCTCGCTCCGCAAGCGCATCGATCGCCCAGTCCCGCAGGCCGCCCGCCCGGCCGGCCGCCGCCTTGGCCTCCCACATCCAGATCATGTCCTCATGGTGCCCCATGTCCCCGTGCGCTCATGTGCTCATGGGCCCCGTGGCGCCGGGCGCCGACCGGTGGGAGCGGGCCGCCGCGAAGGGGGCCGGGTCTTGGCCAGGGGTCGGCTCGGGACGACCTGAATTCCCGCCGTCTTGTCAGATCCGACCGTCTTGGTTGACGTCTGCGGCGCGGGTGCTAAGTTGGCACTCGGCACGTGAGAGTGCCAGCGACAACAGGCGCCTGTTCACCCGCGACGGCAGGCCGCCAGGGTCGCTCTCTCATCCAGCGCAGGAAGGGGGAGGTCGATCGTGACGACCGCCACCAAGGTTGCTATCAAGCCTCTCGAGGACCGTATCGTCGTGCAGCCCTCCGACGCGGAGCAGACCACCGCGTCCGGGATCGTGATTCCGGACACGGCGAAGGAGAAGCCCCAGGAGGGTATCGTTCTCGCGGTCGGCCCGGGTCGGTTCGAGGACGGCAAGCGCGTCCCGCTCGACGTCAAGGTCGGCGACGTGGTGCTCTACAGCAAGTACGGCGGCACCGAGGTCAAGTACTCGGGCGAGGAGTACCTCGTGCTCTCCGCTCGCGACGTTCTCGCGATCATCGAGAAGTAGGCCGCTCGCCGGTAGCACCAAGGGGCGCGTCCCGCTGGCGGCCGCCCGGTTCCCGCCGGGCCCGCCGGCGGGGCGCGCTCCTGCTGTTTTCCACCGGTATTCGGTGTCGGGAGGACAACCAGGTATGCCGAAGATTCTGACGTTCAACGAGGACGCCCGCCGCGCGCTCGAGCACGGGGTGAACGCCCTGGCCAACGCGGTCAAGGTGACGATCGGCCCGCGTGGTCGCAACGTCGTCATCGACAAGCACTACGGCGCTGCGACGATCACCAATGACGGGGTGACGATCGCGCGCGAGATCGAGCTGGAGGACCCCTACGAGAACCTGGGTGCCCAGCTCGCGAAGGAAGTCGCCACCAAGACCAACGACGTGGCTGGCGACGGCACCACGACGGCGACCGTGCTAGCCCAGGAAATGGTGCGCTTCGGTCTCAAGCAGGTGACCGCGGGGGCCGCCCCACTGGCGCTGAAGCTGGGCATCGAGGCCGCCGTCGAGGCCGTCTCCGCGGCCCTGCTGAAGCAGGCCATCGAGGTCAACTCGAAGGAGACCATCGCCCAGGTCGCCGCCATCTCCGCTCAGGACTCGCAGGTCGGGGAACTGATCGCCGAGGCGATCGACAAGATCGGCAAGGATGGCGTCATCACGGTCGAGGAGAGCCAGACCCTCGGGCTGGATCTTGAATTGACCGAGGGCATGCAGTTCGACAAGGGCTACATCTCGCCGTACTTCGTCACGGACGCCGAGGCCCAGGAGGCCGTGCTTGAGGACGCCTACGTCCTGCTCTACCCGGGCAAGATCTCGGCGCTGAACGAAATCCTGCCCGTGCTGGAGCAGGTCGTCCAGGAGCGCAAGCCGCTGCTGATCATCGCCGAGGAGGTCGAGGGCGAGGCCCTGTCCACCCTGGTGGTGAACTCGATCCGCAAGACCTTCCAGGTCGTCGCGGTCAAGGCTCCCGGGTTCGGGGACCGCCGCAAGGCACTGCTGCAGGACATTGCCGTGCTTACCGGCGGCCAGGTGGTGGCCTCGGAGGTCGGTCTCTCCCTCGATGCGGTGACGTTGGCCGACCTGGGCCGGGCCCGGCGGGTCACGGTGGACAAGGACAACACCACCATCGTCGACGGGGCTGGCGAGGCCTCCTCGATCGCAGATCGGGTGCGTCAGCTCAAGCAGGAGATCGAGGTCAGCGACTCCGACTGGGACCGCGAGAAGCTGCAGGAGCGGTTGGCCAAGCTCGCCGGTGGGGTCGCGGTCATCCGCGTCGGCGCCGCCACCGAGGTGGAGCTCAAGGAGAAGAAGCACCGCCTCGAGGACGCCGTGTCGGCCACCCGCGCGGCCATCGAGGAGGGCATCATCGCCGGCGGCGGTTCCGCGCTCACCCACGTGGCGTCCGTGCTCGACGACGGGCTTGGCCGTACCGGGGACGAGCTCGCCGGGGTACGGATCGTGCGCTCCGCGCTCGACGCCCCGCTGTCGTGGATCGCGCGCAACGCTGGTCTGGAGGGCGCGGTCATCGTCTCCAAGGTCAAGGAGCTCGAGCCGGGTCGTGGGTACAACGCGGCCACCGGCGAGTACACCGATCTGATCGCGGCCGGCGTCGTCGACCCGGTCAAGGTCACCCGGTCGGCGGTGGCGAACGCCGCCTCGATCGCGGCTCTGCTCATCACCACCGAGGGTCTGGTCGTCGAGAAGCCGGCGGAGCCCGCTTCCCAGGACGGCCGCGGCCACGGGCACGGGCACAGTCACCCGCAGGGCCCGGGTTTCTGACCGGATCGGCGTCGTGGGGCCTCGCCGGGTGCGGCCCGGCCCCCGGGCCCCGGTACGTCCGGAGCCCGGTCGGTCCTTGATGATCGACCGGGCTCCGGCGCGTTGGGTCGCTGCCGCGTCGGGTCGCTGTCGGGTCGCTCACCCGTCGTGGGTGGTCCAGGAGACCAGGACCGGCTATCCCGACCCGTCCGCCTATCGGCCCCTGGCCGCCCTCTCTCAGCAGGCCGGTGCGAGTCCGGGCCGGGCCGGGGTGCGTCTCGTGGTCCCCCGCCGGGAGCGGCCGGTGAGGATCGCATCCCGTTCGGACTCGCTCAGCCCGCCCCATACGCCATAGGGCTCCCGGGCGGTCAGCGCGTACTCACCGCAGGCGCGGATGACTGGGCAGCGGGCGCAGACCGCCTTGGCCGCGGCCTCACGGGCGGCTCTGGCCGGCCCCCGTTCGCCCTCCGGGTGGAAGAAGAGCTCCGTGCTCTCACCACGGCACGCCCCGTGCAGCTGCCATTCCCACTTCTCCGCGCCGGGGCCTGGAAGTCGTCGGACGTCGGTCATCGATCTGAGCCCCCTTTCGACCTGAGCGGCAAGCGCCGCCACTTCACCGTAGTACCGGGCCACCCTCTGAGTGATCTTGAAATTTCACCCGGGTGAGCCCGCGTCACGGGTCGTTCCGCCCGGCCGTTGCACGGTCGGGAAGTCCCTGGATGTCCAGGGATCTCAGGCGGATCAGGGTCCGAGTCGGCCGCGGGACTTCCGGCCGGCGCCGTGTTCCGTCATGGCTGACCGACCGCGCCGGATCCGCAGGTCCGGCGGAACTTTTGTTGACGGTTGAACGCCTACCCCGGTGGTCGGCTGGTCACACGGCCTGAGCGGGAATTAGCGTGGCCACCGCCGGCCGCGCTCCGTCGGCGCGCAGCATCCACCCCGGCCGGGTGTCCGGTCAGGCGGCGACGCGAGTCCGCCTCAGCGCGAGTCCGCCTCCGAGGCGGCGGATGCCTCGTAGATCCCGTCGGCGAAGCCGCGGGCGTAATCCCAGCTGACGTAGCACGACGGGTCCGGCGCGAACGCCGGCTCGTGGACTCTCGTCCGCCCCTCGTTGAGAAGGTTGCGCAGGTTGCCAGCCAGCAGGTCCCAGTCGAAGAAGTGGGGCTCGGCGCAGCCCTCGCAGTCGACGACAAGGCCGCGGTAGCCGCGCGGCTCGAGCAGCGTGCGGAAGACGTCGAGGTCTCCCAGCTCGGCGAGGACTTCCTCCCGCTCGTGCAAGGACAGCGGTTCGAGCAGGTCGAGGTCGTCAACGGAGTCGAGGCGCGCGAGCTCGGCAGCCGGATCCTCGGGGTCGCCCGCGAAGGGGTCGACAGGCTCGTCGCTCACGACGACCACGCTACGCTTGCCCGGACTGCTTAGTGGTCCCGATCCGGAGTCTCGGCACCGATGTGCGGCGCTCTGGACATAGTCCGTCGCGGTCGGTCCGCTGTTCTGCTGGGCGCGCGGGTCCCGATCAGGCCCGGTGGGCGGCGCTGTGGTATAGAAAAATGTTATCCATGGCGATGTCGGTCACGGGCGATGTCGGTCACGCCGGAACCGCCGATATGTGCCGGTGACCTCTACGATGGAGTCTGTGCCGCCGCTCGGTGCCCGGTTCTGGTAGCCCGGTTCTGGTAGTAGGTACACTTTTCCGCCGTTGCGCGCGACCCGTCGCTCCAGGACGGCGGGCGGGGCTCGTGCCGCGGCGTCGGTCTGGGTCCGCGGCCTCGGTCAACGCGGAATGGAAGGTGCCATGAACGGTCCCCTCGCCACCGATTTCACGTTGCCGGCCGGGGTGGGCACCCACGTCGGCGCGCGTCCCGACCTGCTGGGGGCCGATGCCGCCGCGGTACCGCCGAAGCTGGCGATGCTCGGGCTGACCTTCGACGACGTGCTGCTGCTTCCGGCCGCCTCCGACCTGGTACCGGCGGAGGCGGACACGACGACCCGCCTGTCGCGGAGCATCGATCTCGCCGTGCCGTTGGTGTCGTCGGCCATGGACACGGTGACCGAGGCCCGCATGGCCATCGCGATGGCGCGCCAGGGCGGGGTCGGGGTACTGCATCGCAACCTCTCGATCGACGAGCAGGCGCAGCAGGTCGACATGGTGAAGCGTTCCGAGTCCGGGATGATCACCGCACCGGTGACCTGCGGGCCCGACGCCACCTTGGAGGACGCGAACGTCCTCATGGCGAGGTACCGGATCTCGGGTGTCCCGGTGACGGAATCCGACGGCCGGCTGGTCGGTATTGTGACGAACCGGGACATCCGCTTCGAACGGGACTACTCGCGTCGAGTGCAGGACGTCATGACCCCGATGCCGCTGATCACCGCACCGGTGGGCGTCTCGCCGGAGGACGCGCTCGCCCTGCTCCGCCGCCACAAGGTCGAGAAGCTGCCGATCGTGGACGAGCGTGATCGGCTGCGCGGTCTGATCACAGTCAAGGACTTCACCAAGCGGGAGCAGTACCCGCACGCCACCAAGGACACCGATGGCCGGCTGATGGTCGGCGCCGCCGTCGGTGTGGGGGAGGACGCCTACAAGCGCGCCCAGGTCCTCGTCGCCGCCGGGGTCGACTTCCTCGTCGTGGACACCGCGCACGGGCATCATCGAGCCGTGCCCGACGTGGTGCGCCGGATCAAGACCGACATGCCGACCGGGGTGGACGGCCGGCCGCTCGACGTGATCGGTGGCAACGTGGCGACCGGGGCCGGTGCGGCGGCGCTGATCGCGGCCGGGGCGGACGCCATCAAGGTCGGGGTCGGGCCCGGCTCGATCTGTACCACCCGGGTGGTGAGCGGCGTCGGCGTCCCCCAGGTCACGGCCATCTACGAGGCATCGCGCGTCGCCCGGGAGCACGGTGTGCCGGTAATCGGAGACGGCGGCCTGCAGTACTCGGGTGACATCGCGAAGGCCATCGCCGTCGGCGCCGACACGGTCATGCTGGGCAGCCTGCTGGCCGGTGTCGACGAGAGCCCAGGAGAGTTGATCTTCATCAACGGCAAGCAGTACAAGGCTTACCGGGGCATGGGCTCGCTCGGCGCCATGCGTAGCCGCGGCAGCGCGCGGTCGTACTCGAAGGATCGGTACTTCCAGGACGACGTGCTTTCCGATGACAAACTGGTTCCCGAGGGCGTCGAGGGCCAGGTGCCCTATCGGGGTCCACTGGCGGCCGTGGCCCATCAGCTGGTCGGCGGTCTGCGGGCGGCGATGGGCTACACCGGCTCGCCCACCATCCGGCGGATGCAGGACGAGGCGCAGTTGATCCGTATTACCTCGGCGGGGCTGATCGAGAGTCACCCCCACGACATCCAGATGACCGTCGAGGCGCCGAACTACAACTCCGCGCGCTGACGCCGTCGCGCCGCGCGACCGACCAGGCCGTCGCCGGGCCGTCCCCAGGCCGGTGACGGCCGTCGCGTCTCGTGCGCGGTCACCTGGTCATCTGGTCATCTGGTCACCGGGATGTTCGGTCAGTCGTGGAGCAGATACGTCGGTTTTCCGGTCGGCACGAGCCTGCCGGCCCAATCAGGAGGCGCCAGCAGTGGCAGAGATCGAGATCGGCATCGGCAAGAGCGCGCGGATCGCGTATGGTCTCGACGCCGTCGGCATCATTCCATCCCGTCGGACCCGTGACCCGGCGGACGTCTCGCTCGCCTGGGAGATCGACGCCTACCGGTTCGACCTGCCGCTCGTGGCCGCTCCGGCCGACGCGGTGACCTCACCCGCGTCGGCGATCGCGCTCGGCCGGCTCGGTGGTCTCGGTGTTCTGCACATCGAGGGGCTGTGGACCCGGTACGAGGAGCCGGAGAACCACATCGCCGAGCTCAGCAAGATCGGGGCCGCCCAGGGCCCGGACGCGGCAACCGATCGGCTGCGCGCGTTGTACTCCGCGCCGGTCCAGCCGGGGCTGATCGCGCAGCGTCTCACCGAGCTTCGGGACGCTGGGGTGGTCGTGGCCGCGGCGCTGCGCCCGCAGAAGGTCAAGGCCCTGTGCCCGCACGTACTGGCCGCCGGGATCGATCTGCTCGTCATCCACGGTACGGCGGTTTCGGCGGAGCATCAGTCCCGCCGCAGCGAGCCGCTCAACCTCAAACGGTTCATCGGGCAGCTGGACATCCCGGTGCTGGTCGGCGGGTGCGCGTCGTTCTCCACCGCCTTGCACCTCATGCGCACCGGGGCGGCCGGTGTCATCGTGGGCGTCGGGTCCGGCTTCGGTGACCGTACCCGGGACGAGCTCGGGGTCGGCGTGCCGCTCGCCACCGCCATCGCGGACGCGGCCGGTGCGCGCATGCGTTATCTCGACGAGTCGGGCGGCCGCTACGTCCACGTCGTCGCGCATGGTGACCTTCGGACTGGCGGTGACGTCGCGAAGGCGGTGGCCTGCGGCGCGGACGCGGTCATGGTGGACGCGGCGCTCGCGGCCGCGGGGGAGGCCCCGGGCCAGGGCGGGGTCTGGCCGATGGACGTGCTGCACTCCGACCTGCCGCGGGGACGCTGGTCGCCGGTGGCCCCGACCGGGATGCTCGCGCAGATCGTGACCGGTCCGGGCATGGCGACCAGCACCGGTGTCCTCAACCTGGCCGGCGGCCTGCGCACGGCAATGGCGACGACGGGATACGCAACTTTGAAGGAGTTCCAGAAGGCGGAGATCATGGTGACTGCCAGTCCGTGACCGACGATGCACGTCATGCGTGGTCGTCGGGCGTCCTGCGAGGCGGTAG
>NZ_CDWRCL010000011.1:0-39625 GCF_977927575.1 Frankia sp. CcCS3 | reverse complement strand
CCGCCGGGCGGCGCTGCGGGCCGCCCGCGCCCCCCGCAACTCCTCGTGCGCCTCCCGGGCCGACAGCACGGCCTCCAGGTTCGCGACGTCGTCGCTGGTGAGCACGGCGATCGTGGCGGCATGGGCGAGGCCGGCCTCCAGCAGCGTCGAGCGGACGGTGGCGTCCCCGATGATCACGGGCACCCCACGTTCACGGGCGACGGGCAGGTACCGGTTGTTCTCGTCACGCTCGATCACCACCACATGCCGGCCCGCGCGCACCAGGCCGTTCATCGTGGCGACCCCCACCGAGCCGAGCCCGCATAGGATGACATGGCCACGCACCGCTCCGGCCCGCCCGCGTCTCATCACCCGCTCCAACCGACGGCTGATGATGATGTTGGTAATGAACGCATAGACGACGGCGATCGACAGGGCGCCAAGCAGCATCAGTCCGATGCCGAACATCTGCAGCCACTCGTCGGCGGCGCCGAAGTTGAAGTCGCCGTAGCCGACCGTGGCCATCGTCGCGACCGTGAGGTAGAGCGCGTCCAGCGGGCCGAACTCGGCGGGTGCGGACTCATTGTGGCTGGCGTAGGTCAACCACAACACAACCGTACCGACCATCATGACCGTCAGTACGGCGGCGAGCGCGAACCGGAAGGGTGGGTCGAGCTCCCCACGGATCATCGAGACGATCTCCCGGAACCTGGCCACCGTACCCCGCCAGACCCCCCGAACCCCCCGGGGCTCGCCGGGATCGCCATGATCGGCCGAGCCGCCGGCCAGCGCGGCGAACAGCCGCGCGTCGTGCAGGCCCGCGACCGTCATGCCCCGCTCGTGGAACTCCGACAGCCGCCCGAGGAGCGTCAGCCGGTCGCCGGGGCGCAGCGAGACGTCGCGGGGCGGGCAGAGCTCGGGGAGGCGCGCCCCCGCGCGGCGCAGCGAGATCGGGGTCAGATCGCCATAGCGGGCCCGGAAGGCATGCCGGCCTATGATCGACTCCTCGATCACCGCGAAGACCTCGGCATCGGACCGTTCGTCCATCGGGAAGGCGTGCGTCACGTCCGAGCGGACGCACGCCTCGACGAAGCTCGGCCCCGCGAGCTCGGCCCGGTTCAGCACCCGGACCTGGCTGAGCGCGTCCGCGAGCTGGTCGCCGAGCTGGCGGTTACTGATGGCCACGACGAGCCGGACACCGGGGGCCGTCTCGGCCGCGACCAGCGCTGTGCCCAGGTTGTCGAGGTCCGTCTCGTGACAGGACACGACCGCGAGCGCCGCGGCGATGCCGGCCTCGCGCAGCGCCCCGGCGCCACGGGTACTCTCCACCAGGACCCGCACGCCCCACCGCTCCACCCTGCGCCGGGTGGCGGGGGCGACCCGATCGTCGATGGCCACCACCGTCACACCCGACGCCCGGAGCTGTTCGGCGAGCCGGAGCCCCAGGTTGCTCAGCCCGCAGCCAATGACGTGACCCGACGGGTCGGAACCACCCGAACCACCGAAGGCACCTGAACCTCCCTGACCGTTGACGGTGCCATTGCCTCCGGTCGCGCCGGAACTTCCAGAACCCGCTGCCATGCCACCCCCTCCAGCACGCCGGACCGGTCCCGTCCCACTCATGCCTCGACCGGACCATCCTCAACCGAATCGGTCCGGGGCCGATCAACACCGCTCGGCACGCCGTGGCGCCGCAGCGCCGTGGGCACCTGGCCGGTCCTCGCCGGACCCGGCCGGGATCGGGCGCGCCACGGGAGGAACAGGCACCGCGCTGACCTGGGATATGGGGATTCGTCCGCGGCCGCCAGTTTCTCATGCCGGCCCGCGGCGACGGCCAGGCACGGACCCGGTGGGCGGATCCGTCGCCTCCGATAGTCTTTTCCGACGGTGAGTGGCAAAACGGTTCGGATTTGGCTAAACAGGCAGGGCGGAGAGCGACAGCGAAGGCGAACGAAACTACTCTGGGTGAACTCCTCCAGGGTCAGTGCCAGTATGTCGTCCCGTTGTATCAACGCCCCTACAGCTGGGAACGCGCCAACCTGCGGCAACTCTGGGCCGACATCACGAGCGTGGCCGCCGCCGGTCCAGCGGCAACGCACTTCCTGGGTTCGCTGGTTCTCGCGCCGAGCCCGTCGACGACGCCAGCCGGAGTGGCGATCTGGCTGGTGGTGGACGGTCAGCAACGGCTGACGGCGCTGAGCATCCTGCTCTGCGCGATCCGCGATCATGTCCGAGATGACGATCAGATGCTCGCGGCGAAGATCGACGATCTGTACCTCATGAACAGGTACGCGGCCGGAACCGAACATTACACTCTGCTACCGACGCGAGCCGGCCGGACCGCCTGGACCGCTCTCGTCGAGCGGTCGCCGGAGGCAGGAGGCCGGGCCGGGATTGGCGACGCATACCAGTTCTTCCGCAAGGAACTCGCCGCGTTGCGCGACGCCGACGACCCGCTGGATGCAGCACTGATCGAGCAGGCCATGGTCGGTCAGCTCGCAATCGTGGAGATCGCCGCGCATGTCGACGACGACGTCTACCGCATCTCGCTCAACCACACCGGCCGCCGGCTCACCCAGGCGGACCTGCTGTTCAGCCGGATTCTCGATCCGGACCGGGAGGAGGACCCGGTCCTGCGGCAGGCCCTACACCGGCTGCGCCGGTGGGGGGGCGGACGTCGTCCGGCCGACCGTCCTACACGTGCTGATCGCGCATGCGAATGACCGTCTCGACGCCACCGAGGCCGCCGCGGCACTCCGGGTGGTGGAGAGCTACCTGGTGCGGCGGATGCTGGTCGGCATCGCGAGCGCCAACAGCAACCGCATCCTCATGTCGCTCGTCAAGGAGCTCGGCGACCAGACGCCGACCGCCGCCGCGATCACGCGGGTTCTCTCCGGCCCGCGTAAGAAGTTCCCGACCGATCAGCTTGTGAAGGAAGCCGTCCTGCTCAATCCCTTCTACTGGACCGGGCGCGGCCCTCAGCGCACCTATGTGTTGCGCGGCCTGGAAGAGGACTACGAGCATCTCGAACCGGTCGACTGGGGCGTGAAGCTGACGGTTGAACACATCCTCCCCCAGTCATTGTCGAGACCGGGATGGAAAGCGGTTCTCGACGCCGATGCCCACGAGGGTGAGACGCGCGACGAGCTGCACCGCAGGCTCGTCCATACTCTGGGCAATCTGACGCTCACCGCCTACAATCCGAAACTCGCCGACCACGAGTTCACCGAGAAGAAGAAGCTGCTGGCCGACAGCGGGCTGGCGATGAACCGAGAAATCGCCGGTCAGGACAGGTGGGGTCGGGAGGAGATCCAAAATCGCGGCCGGGCGCTCGCCGAGCGGATCGTGAAGATCTGGCCCGGCCCGGACGAGTCCGTGGTCCCGCCACCCCAGGACCAGCGATGGACCCTGATGATCCGGGTACTGGCTGCGATCCCACCCGGCCGCTGGACCAGTTACTCCGACGTCGCGGAGGTGATCGGGTCCCACGCCGTCGCGGTGGGAGCCAAGCTGGCCAGCGCCCGGATCTCCAACGCCCACCGCGTCCTGCTCCTGAACGGTTCCATCTCCCCGGACTTCCGCTGGCCCGATCCGGAACGCACCGACGATCCACGGGAGATCCTGGCCGCCGAGGGTGTCATTCTCAGCAGGTCGGGCCGGGCACTGGCCCGCCAACGCATGACCGCCGCCGAACTCGCCGCCGCCGCCGATCTCGAAGCCCCGGAAGAGAGCCAGGGAACCGCCGCCGGAACCAAGGAACGTCTGTTGGCCGCCCCGGCCGCCCGGTCCGCCGTGGGGCTCGCGGTCAGCCTGTGGCCATCAGAGCGGCGTGCGGCGGCGCCCACGGACGATGCGAACTCCGGCCTCTCCTACCAGGACCGGGTCCGGGGCTGCCTGCTGGGCGGGGCGTTGGGAGACGCGCTCGGTGCGGCAATCGAATTCCATTCGCTTGACGAGATCCGACGGGAGTACGGGACGGCGGGGGTCATCGGCCTCACGGCCGCCTACGGGGTACACGCTCCGTTTACAGATGACACCCAGATGACGCTGTTTACCGTGGAGGGTCTGATCCGGGCCTCGGTCCGCAGCCGCTCCCGGGGCATCGCCGATCCGCCCGCGGTGCTGTGGCGCGCCTACCAGCGTTGGCTCACGACGCAGCGGCGGACCGGTCCGGCCGCCGGGGAGATGGACGGCTGGTTGGCGGCGCAGCAGCTGATGTATGCCCGGCGCGCTCCGGGGAACGCCTGCCTGTCCGGGCTGGGGCGCCCCGAGACGGGCACGCTCGCGCGGCCGGCGAACCCCGACAGCAAGGGGTGCGGGGCGGTGATGCGCTCGGCCCCGTTCGGGCTGCTCCGGCGGGGCCCGGAAACCTCCTTTGACCATGCGGTCGAATGCGCCGTGTTCACCCACGGTCATCCCTCCGGGTACCTCGCCGCAGGCGCGTTCGCGTGGATCGTCGCCGCGATGGTGGACGGCGCGAGCATCACCCAGGCCACCGCATCGGCCCTCGGCCGCCTGTCGGCCGAACGCGACGGCAAGGAAGTGGCCAGAGCTCTGCGGGCGGCTCTCGGAACGGCAGCGGACGGTGCGCCCAGAGCGGAACGCGTGGAATCGCTGGGCGCCGGCTGGGTCGCCGAGGAGGCGCTGGCGATCGCGGTGTACTGCGCGGTGGCGGCGCCCGACGATCCGCAGACGGCGCTGCTCGCGGCGGTCAACCACTCCGGCGACAGCGACTCGACCGGCGCGATCTGCGGGAACCTCGTTGGCGCCGCCCTGGGTGAGCCGGCACTGCCGGCAGCCTGGCTGAAGGAGCTGGCGGGCTATGAGCTGGTCGGGCAGGTCGCGGACGATCTGGTAACCGAGATCGAGAACACCGCGACCGTCTCCGACGCCTCCGGCGCGGCCACCCCGTCCTGGTCCACCCGCTACCCCGGGAGCTGAGCTCACGCACATCAGATCTCCCATCGGTTCGAGCCGTGCCGGCGCTCCGTGGTGCTTCCGGCTCACCTGCTCGGGGGGACGTTAACCCGACCGTCCCCCTGCCGAAGGTCCCTTTCGGCCACCCGGGACGGCGAGGTGAGCTGGGCGGCGAGGTGAGTTACATGAAGGTGCGGATAACAACGGGCCGGCGATGGATCGGGGCGGTGGCGCTGCTGGCGGGCGCGCTGCTCGTGCTGCTGGGATGTGGCGGCGGTGCCGGTGGCGGCGGCTCCACCGACATCACCACGTCGAAGCCATCGGTGTCCGGCACCTCGCCGGCGCCTTCTCCGTCCGTGTCCTCCCGCTCGCCGGGTGGACCGGTGGTGACGTCGCCTTCCACAACCGCGACGCCGCGGGAACCGGTCTGGTCGAGCGAACCGCGCCGCGTCGAGCATCCGCTGTACGGTAACGCGACGGTCGTCGCAGTGCGCAGCGCGCACAACGTCGCCGGCGGGATGGCTTTCGATCGGCTGACGATCGAGCTCCAAGGGCAGATCCCTGGCTACGAGGTGCGTTACGTGGCCGAGGTGCTGTCGCCAGGCGAGGGCGTTGCGGTCCCGCTCCGGGGGCAGGCGTTCCTGGAGGTGGTGCTGTTCCCGGCCGTGGCCCACGATGAGACCGGCAGGTCGACGCTGCGCACACCGCAGGCCGGCGGCGGGCTTCCCGCGCTTGTCCAGTATCGGATGACCGGCGACTACGAGGGATACGTCCATTTCGGCCTGGGGGTCGACGATCGGGTCGGCTTCCGGGTGCTCGAACTGTCGAACCCGTCGCGTGTGGTGATCGACCTCGCCGCCTGAGGTCTGCCGGTGAAGTCTGCCGGCCGGCCTCGGCCCGTGACCTGTCGCGCTTCCCTGGCGCGGGCAGTTCCCTCTTTGCCGTCGCCGGTCATCGAGCCACACCGCGCCGCACCCCGAAAACCCAGCACAACAGCATGATCAACTTAGGCTGCCCGGCACTGGCCCGGGAACGGCCCGTTCGGCATCGGGGGTCAGGACCTTCCGCACCCGCTGTCAGGACTGGCGCGATATGGGGTGCTTGGCCTCGGCAGAGAAACATACGTGCCGGTCGGGGCACGTCGGAAGGCGTGCCCGCCCTGTGGAGACCGGGAGGCTGTCATGACGTACGTCCCACCTGGAAAACCAGGCAGTATCGTCCATGTTACGGACCGGTACGAGAACTTCATCGGCGGAAAGTGGCTGCCGCCGCGGGCCGGTAAATATTCGACCAACCTTAGCCCGGCCACGGCGCAGCCGATCTGTGAAATACCGCGGTCGGCGGCGGAGGATGTCGAGGACGCCCTGGACGCGGCGCACGCCGCCGCCGGCTCCTGGGCCGCCGCGTCCCCGGCGGAGCGGGCCGAGGTGCTGACCGCGGTGGCGGATGCGATCGACGCCAACCGGGAGATGCTCGCGGTCACGGAGAGCTGGGAGAACGGCAAGCCGGTGCGGGAGACGCTGGCTGCCGACATCCCGCTGGCCGCCGACCACTTCCGGTACTTCGCCGCGGCGGCGCGCACCCTGGAGGGGTCGATCTCCGAGATCGACGGCAAGACCTACGCCTATCACTTCCACGAGCCGCTCGGGGTGGTCGGGCAGATCATCCCCTTCAACTTCCCGCTGCTGATGGCGGCGTGGAAGCTGGCGCCCGCGCTGGCCGCGGGTAACTGCTCGGTGATCAAGACGGCGTCACCGACGCCGTGGTCGATCCTCAAGCTCGCCGAGGTGATTCAGGACGTCATCCCGCCCGGCATCGTCAACATCGTCAACGGGCCCGGCGCCGAGGTCGGCAGGGCCCTGGCCACCAGCCCGAAGATCGCGAAGATCGGCTTCACCGGTGAGACCACGACCGGCCGGCTGATGATGCAGTACGCGGCGCAGAACATCATCCCGGTCACCCTGGAGCTGGGCGGGAAGTCCCCGAACATCTTCTTCGAGGACGTCCTGGCCGCCGACGACGCCTATCTGAACAAGGCGGTCGAGGGGCTGGTGCTGTATGCGTTCAACAAGGGCGAGGTGTGCACCTGCCCGTCCCGGGCACTGATCCAGGAGTCGATCTACGACGAGTTCATGGCGCGGGCGCTGGAACGGGTCGGCCTGATCCAGCAGGGCAACCCGTTGGACCCGGCGACGATGCTGGGCCCGCAGGTCTCCGCGCAGCAGCTGTCAAAGATCGGCTCCTACGTGGACATCGGCCTGGCTGAGGGCGCCGAACTCCTGGCCGGTGGGCACCGGACGCAGCTGGCCGGAGAGTTCGCGAACGGCTACTTCTTCGAGCCGACGCTGCTGAAGGGCCACAACAAGATGCGGGTCTTCCAGGAGGAGATCTTCGGCCCGGTACTGGCTGTCACCACCTTCAAGGACGAGGCCGAGGCGTTGGCCATCGCCAACGACACGCCTTACGGGCTCGGTGCCGGCGTGTGGACGCGGGACGGTGCCCGCCAGTTCCGGATGGGCCGGGGCATCAAGGCCGGCCGGGTCTGGGTCAACTGCTACCACCAGTATCCGGCGGGCGCGGCGTTCGGCGGATACAAGGTGTCCGGCATCGGCCGCGAAAACCACCGGATGATGCTGGAGCACTACAGCCAGACCAAGAACATGCTGGTCAGCTACGACGAGAACGCGCTCGGCCTGTTCTAGGGTCTCGGATTTCAGGGTTTCAGATTCCAGGGTTTCGGAGTCCATTGGCATTTCCCACCGACAATTCCCCTGACTGGAGGATGTTATGAAGGCAGCAGTTGTCACCGATTTCCGGGCACCGTTGCGTATCGAGGACCGGGACGTCCCGGTGCCGGGGCCGGGGCAGATCCTGGTGCGGATGGAGGCCAGCGGCCTGTGCCACACCGACATCCACGCGGCGCGCGGTGACTGGCCGGTGAAGCCGACTCCCCCGTTCGTCCCGGGTCACGAGGGCGTCGGCGTGGTCGAGGCGGTGGGCGCCGGGGTGACCGGGCGCGCGACCGGCGACCGGGTCGCGATCCCGTGGCTCGGTCATGCCTGCGGGCGCTGCCGCTACTGCGTCGGCGGCTGGGAGACGCTGTGCGAGAGCCAGCGCAACAGCGGCTACTCGATCGACGGTGCGTTCGCCGAGTACGCGGTGGCCGACGCGGACTACGCGGTGCCGGTGCCCGGTGATGTGCCGTCGTTCGACGCCGCGCCGCTGACCTGCGCCGGCGTGACCACCTACAAGGCCGTCAAGGTAGCCGGGGTGACCCCGGCCGAGACGGTGGCCGTGTTCGGCATCGGCGGGCTGGGCCACCTGGCGTTGCAGTACGCCCGCATCGCGGGTGGTTTCACCGTCGGGGTCGACGTCACCGAGGCCAAGCTGGAGCTGGCCACCGAACTGGGCGCCGACCACGTGGTGAACGCGCGGACCGCCGACCCGGTCGAGGCCATCCAGCGGCTGGGCGGCGCCGACGTGGCGGTCGCGCTCGCCGCGTCGCCCCGTTCGTTCGAGCAGGCGTTCGCGTCGCTGCGGCGCGGCGGCCGGCTGGTCTGCGTGGCCCTGCCGGCGGATGGCACGATGTCCATCCCGATCTTCGACACGGTCCTGAAGGGGATCACGGTCAAGGGATCGATCGTCGGCACCCGCAACGATCTGGCCGAGGTGTTCCGGCTGCACGCGGCCGGCCGGACCAGGGTGATCGCTTCCGGCCGGAAGTTGGACGACGTCAACGCCTGCATGGACGAGGTCCTGGACAGCAGGGTCCCGGCCCGGCTGGTGTTCGAGTTCTGATCTGGCCCGTTCCGACCCGGCCCGCACGGCCATCGGTCCTCATCCCCGCCCCAACGGGGAAGAGAACACGAGGAGAATCCCGAAAGGGGGAAAGACCATGAGTCCGCTTACTGTGGGCGTGGCCATGGAGACCGCGCCCGGCGAGCGTCGGGTGGCCATGGTTCCGGAAGTCGTGGGCCGATTGGTCGGCTCCGGTCTCGACGTGCTCGTCGAGACCGGAGCCGGACGTGGCGCGTGGTTTCCCGACGGCGCCTATGCCGAGGCCGGCGCCACCGTCGTCGCGCGGCGCGACCTGTTCGCGCGGGCAGACGTGGTAGTGTCGGTCAGCCTCCCGGACCCGCAGACGCGCGCGTTGCTGCGCGGCGGGCAGACCCTGGTAGGGCTGCTGGTGCCGTTGCTGCAGCCGCAGGTGATGGCGCAGCTGGCCGGGGCGGGGGTGACCGCGGTGAGCCTCGACGGGCTGCCGCGGACGCTGAGCCGGGCCCAGTCCATGGACGCGCTGACCTCTCAGGCGAATGTGGCCGGGTACAAGGCGGTGCTGGTCGCCGCCGACGCCTACCCGCGTTATTTCCCGCTGCTGATGACGGCGGCCGGTACGGCCCGGCCCGCCGAGGTGCTGGTGCTCGGCGCGGGCGTGGCCGGGCTGGCCGCGATCGGCACGGCCCACCGGCTCGGCGCGGTCGTCCGCGGTTATGACATCCGCCCGGAGACGCGGGGCGAGGTGACCTCGCTCGGTGCGAGTTTCCTCGACCTGGGTGGGCCCGACCTGGGTGAGCCCGATCTGGGCGGGGTGGCCGGCGGAGCGGGTCAGGGTGGCTATGCCCGGGCGCTGACCGCCGAGGAACTGGCGGGCCAGCAGGAGGCGCTGGCTGCCGCCGTCGCCCGCCACGACGTCGTCATCACCACCGCTCAGGTTCCCGGCCGCCGGCCACCGCTGCTCGTGACGGAGGAGGCGGTCAAAACGATGCGGCCCGGGTCGGTCGTCGTGGATCTCGCCGCGAGCCCCCTCGGGGGCAATGTGGAGATCTCCGTGCCGGATGAGACGGTGGTCACCGCGGGTGGCGTCACCGTGATCGGCGCCGGCAACCTGCCGGCCCTGATGCCGGCCGCGGCGTCGGCCGCCTATGCCCGCAACGTTGCCGCGTTGCTGGGCCATCTGGTCCACGACGGCGCACTCACCATCGACACCGCCGACGAGATTCAGGCCGGGGTCGTCATCACCCACGCCGGCCGGGTCGTCCACCCCGCCACCGCCGCCCTGCTGGCCGGCGGCTCCGCGGAAAGCCAGTCTGGAGCGTGAGGACATGACCGAGACGTTGGTCACCAACCTGACCGTCCTCGTCCTGAGCCTGCTGGTCGGGTTCGAGGTCATCAGCAAGGTGCCGTCCACCTTGCATACACCGTTGATGTCCGGCGCGAACGCGATCCACGGCATCGTCGTCGTCGGCGCGATGCTGGTCGCCGCGACGGCGCACACCCCGCTGGGCTACGTCCTGGTGTTCTTCGCCGCCGCGTTCGCCGCGATGAACGTGGTGGGCGGCTACGTGGTGACGGACCGGATGCTGGAGATGTTCCACCGGCGCCCGGCCGCGGAGCGAAGCCGGCTCGCGGAGCGGAACCAGCCGGCAAGGGGGAGCCAGCCGGCAGGGGGGAGTGAGCGGTCATGAGCGGCTCGGACACGGCGATCCGCCTGCTGTTCCTGGCCGCGGCGAGCTGCTTCGTCCTCGGCCTGCACCTGATGAACTCGCCCGCGACTGCCCGCCGGGGCAACCAGCTGTCCGCGGCCGGGATGGTGGCGGCCGTCGGGAGCGCCGTCGGGCTGCTGGCCCGGGACGGCGTCATCACCGCTACCGGCCTCATCGTCCTGATCATCGGTGTGCTCCTGGGATCCGGCGCCGGCCTGTACGCGGCGCGGACCGTGCGGATGACCGCGATGCCGCAGCTGGTCAGCGTGTTCAACGCGGTCGGCGGCGGCGCGGCGGCGCTCGTCGCGTTCGCCGAGGTGGTGCGGTTGGGCGGCGCGGCCGGGCTGGCCGGGGCCTCCGGTCAGACCACCGTGACCGTCGGCCTCGACGCCGTCATCGGCGCGGTGACCTTCTCCGGCTCGCTGGTGGCCGCTGGCAAGCTGCAGGGCCTGATCAGTGGCGCGCCGGTGCTGTTCCGCGGCGCCCGACTGCTGAACGCCGCGCTGGCCGCGGTCGCCGTGACCGGCGTGGCGGCGATCGTCACTGGTCACGGTGGGACGATCGCGCTGTCGATCGTCGCGGCCGCCGCGCTGGGCTTAGGCGTGACGATGGTGCTGCCGATCGGCGGCGCGGACATGCCGGTGGTGATCTCGCTGCTGAACGCGTTCACCGGGACGGCCGTGGCGATGGCCGGTTTCGTGCTTGACAGCACCGTTCTCGTTATCGCGGGCGCGCTGGTGGGGGCGTCCGGCACCATCCTCACCGTGCTGATGGCCGAGGCGATGAACCGGTCGATCCCGGCCATCATCGTCGGTGGTTTCGGCACCGCGGACTCGACCGGAAACGCCGGCGCGGCGGCCGCGGCCCCCGTGCGGTCGGTCGCGGCGGACGACGCGGCCCTGCAGCTGGCGTACGCGTCGAAGGTCATTATCGTGCCCGGCTACGGGCTTGCGGCGGCGCGGGCCCAGCATGAAGTCGTCGAGCTCGCCGACCTGCTCACGCAGCACGGGGTGGACGTCTGCTACGCGATCCACCCGGTCGCCGGCAGAATGCCGGGCCACATGAACGTGCTGCTGGCCGAGGCGCACGTTCCCTATCCGCAGATGAAGGAACTGGCCGAGGTCAACCCCGAGTTCGCGCAGGCCGATGTCGCCCTGGTCGTCGGCGCCAACGACGTGACCAACCCGGCGGCCCGCCGTCCCGGCAACGCGATCTCCGGTATGCCGATCCTCGACGTCGACCAGGCGAAGAGCGTCATCGTCATCAAACGCTCCATGGGCCACGGCTACGCCGGCATCGACAACGAGCTGTACACCGACCCGAAGACCGGAATGCTCTTCAACGACGCGAAAGCCGGCCTGAGCGCGCTCACCGCCGCCATGAAGACACTCGTGCACTGACCTCCCCGGCGGTCCGTCCTCCCCGGCGGTCCGATGATGCTGCTCGGTCTCTTGGCAGATGGTTCACCAGGCCGTACCCTGAGCGATCCTGGCTGCACGTGGGGGCCTGCCCGACGCGACGGAAGGTGTAAGCGGCGCTGACGCTCGCAGGATCGGGACCACCTATCGGGTCCTGGACACCCACCCGGATAAGCGCCGGGCCAGCACTACGCTCCGGTCGGCGGTGGGGATTCCTGGAAGGGCCGCTTCGGAGCAACCGGCGGAGAAACCCGGGGCGAACCGGCGGGGGGACGAGGAGTGGCGAGCGCGGGAACGACGCAGGGTGCGGGAACGACGCAGGATGAGGCACCGATGACCGCGAAGGCGATTCCGATCCGGTTCGCCGACGGCGCCGGGGTGGTCGACGTCGCCGAGTCGTTGTCCACCCTGAAGGGGGACGGCCGGTGCCTCTGGCTCGCCGGTGACGAGACGGTCACGATCGAACGGACGACCCTGTCGCCGGCCGGCGACGGCTTCGCCGATCACGTCAGCTTCTCCGTCGCGGACCTCCTTCCCCTGCCGGAGGAGCCCGCGGACGACGGCACCCAGCTCGAGATCGACCTCGAGGGCATGGACCGGCATGGCGACTATCTGTGGTTCGTCGGGTCGCACAGCCTGGCCCGCAAGCGGGTCCGGCCCCAGCACGCGACCGAGCAGGCCCTGGCCCGGCTGGCGAAGGTGAGCAGCAACGCCAACCGCTACCTGCTCGGGCGCATCCCGGTGGTGCGGGTCGGCGGCCTGCCGACCCTGGTCGCGAGCGCACCCGACCCGGCCTCGCCCGGCGGCGGCAGGCTGACCGCGGCGGCGCTCGGACTGTCCAAGCCCACCCGGTTGACGAAGGCGCTCAAGGACGACGACCATCTCGGCCGCTTCCTCAAGATCCCGAGCAAGGACAACGGGCTGGACGTCGAGGGCCTGGCCGTCGTCGGTGAACGGATCTACCTGGGGCTGCGGGGGCCGGTGCTGCGGGGCTGGGCCATGGTCCTGGAACTGCGTCTCACCGAGGGAGACGGCCAGGACCTCCTCCTCGCGCCGATCGACGGGGACGGCCGGTATCGCAAGCACTTCCTCGACCTCGACGGGCTGGGGGTGCGCGACCTCCTCGCCTCCGGCGATGACCTCCTGCTCCTCGCCGGCCCGACGATGGACCTCGACGGCCCGGTGCGGATCTACCGCTGGCGCGGGGCCGCGCAGGCCCCCACGAGCGTCGTGGTCACCGACGAGGCGATCGAACGCATCCTGGACCTGCCCGTCGGCGAGGGCGACGACCATCCGGAGGGGATCGCCCTGATGCCCGGCGACCCGTCATCGCTCCTTGTCGTCCACGACAGCCCGGCCGCACGCCGACGCCCGCACCGTCACGAGATCCTCGCCGACGTCGTCCCGCTGCCGCCGGGCTGAACGTCACGCACCCGCGGTGGGACCTTGCGTGACGGAAACGGGGGACGGATCGGAGACCGGACGGGAAAACCTCTGGACGGTCGGGCGATCCGCCGGAGAATAGCCGCGGAGGATATGCCCACGGGATGACGTTCCGTCCTGCTCATCGCTGCCGCTCGCCGCTGCTCAAGGGACGCACGTGTACGACGAGGTCGACCTGGACGCCATCACCACCAACGCGGATTTCGGCCGTGCACTGACCATCGTGCGCGAGCGCGCGGGGTTGAGCGTGCGGGAGGTGGCGCGCGCCGTCAACGTGCCGGCCAGCACGGTCGGCGGTTACTTCGGTGGCTCCCATCTCCCCGGCCTCAGGTCGGCGAACCTCGTCGAGAACATGCTGCGGGCCTGCCGGGTGGACGACCCCGACGAGATCCGCCACTGGGTCGAGACGTGGCGTCGGGTCCGGCGCGGAGCTCACGGTCGCGCGGACCCTGGCGGCGACCGGATCGGCACCGGGGACCGGATCGGCACCGGACAGGACCCGTCGACGGCGGTCACGATCAGGCCGCCGGTCCAGCGGCTCACCCACCTGCCCGCGATCCGCGGTCGAGACGGCCTGCTCGACCTGCTGGCCGGGCAGCTCCCCGCCGGACGCAGGCACGCGGTCACCGGATCCGACGCCGGTAACGGGCCGGTCCTCCCCCGGCCTGACGTCCCTCGACCGGACGTCCCCGCACCGGACATCCCTGGCTCGGATGCCCCTGGCTCGGATGCCCCTGGCTCGGATGCCCCTGGACCAAAGGGCGTTCGGCCCGACGCCGACGGGGCACGGGTCCACGTGCTGCACGGGCTCGGCGGCGTGGGCAAGAGCACGGTCGCCCTCGCGCTCGCCCGCACCGCGCTCGAACGACGGGTGCGGACCTGGTGGATCAGCGCCACGGGGCCCGGCGCGGTGCGCGCCGGCATGACCGCGCTGGCCGTGGAGCTCGGCGCGCCCCGCCACCAGCTGTGCACGGGCAGCCTGTCCGACCTGGTCTGGCGGCTGCTGGCGGACAGCGGACGGCTGTGGCTGCTGATCCTCGACAACGCCGACGATCCGGCCGGCGACCTGGCCCCACCCGGCGGCGACGTGCTCGACGGCACCGGATGGCTGCGGCCGGTCACCCACCCCCACGGAATGGTCGTGGTGACGACGCGCAGCCGGCTGGACTGGGAGGGCCCGTCGCCCGTCGGCGGGACCGCCCGGTCCTGGCTGCGCCTGCACCCGCTCGGCCCCCTGAACGCGGCGGACGCCGGGCTGGCGCTGCGCGACCTGACCGGGGCCGAGCCGGGTCCGCTCGCCGCGGCCGAGAGCCTCGGCCGCCGGCTCGGCGGGCTGCCCCTGGCACTCGCCCTGGCGGGCCAGTACCTCGCCGAGGCGCGGCGAATGCCGGCCGGACTCGGTGGACCGGCGGTCCCGCGGACCTACGCCGACTATGAACACGCGCTCCAGACGGGCGGGCACCAGGCCCTGCTGCGCGGCTTCGGCGGTCCCGGCGGCGCTGGTCGTCGCCGGGAACGCGAGCTCATCGGGCCGACCTGGGAACTGTCGCTGGATCTCCTCGCCGCGCGGGGCCTGGAGCAGGCCCGGGCGCTGCTGACCCTGCTCGCCTGTTTCGGCGGGGACCCGATCCCGTTCGGCCTGCTCCTGTCCGCGGCCGTCCTCGCCGCGTCGCCGCTGTTCCCCGGCCTGCGGGCGACCGAGCGGTGGGAGCTGATCCGCGCCCTGGCCGGCCAGGGGCTGATCGAACACACGACTCCCGGCGACCCCGCCACCGCCCGGTCCGCGGCTTCCCGCCCGGATCCCCGGGTCGCGCATCAGCTGGTCCTCCACCCCCTGGTGCGCGACAGCTTCGGCCAGGCCGCGCACACCTCCGGCCGCATCGCCGACTACCTCGACGCGCTCACCGCCCTGCTCACGCGGGCGACCCGCGCGCTCGATCCGCGGGATCCGGCGACGTGGGACCGGTGGGCGATGCTCGCCGGTCATGCCACGGCCGGGCTGGAGCTGCTCCGCGCCCGGCGGCGGTGGGGCCTCGACGACCTTACCGAGGCACAACTGCCTCCGCAGCTGCTCACCCCGGCGACCCTCGCCGCCCGCTACCTGCGCGCGACCGGCCGGCTCGCCGAGGCGGACGCGGCGTACAGCTCCGTCTGGGAGACCGGCGCCCACCTGTTCGGACCCGATCATGCTGATGTCCTGTCCGTCGCGCACGACCTGCACCGGGTCCGCGCCGCCCAGGGCCGGCGCGAGGACGCCGAGAGCGGCCTTCGCATGGTGCTCGACGACCGGTTGCGCATCCTCGGCCCCGAGCATCCCGACACGCTGACGACCCAGCACTACCTCGGCCGGACGCTGCGCGAATCGGGTCGGCACGGCGAGGCGCTGCGGTGACTCACCCACACGCTCACCACCCGTGAACGGGTCCTCGGGCCGCGGCACCGGGACACCTTGACGAGCCGGAACAACGTCGGGGACCTGCTGGTCGAGCAGGGGGCGTGGACGGCGGCCGAGGAGCTGCTGCGCTCGGTGCGGGACGATCGGGCCGAGGTGCTCGGCCCGGAGCATCCCGCCACGCTGGTGACCTGTTACCACCTGGCCCGGCTGTACCACGACCGCGGGGACACCGAGCGCGCGGAGAAGGCGGCGACCGAGCTCACCGAGGCCTGCCTGCGAGTGCTCGGACCGGATCATCCCCGTGCCCTCGCCGCGGTGGGTCTGCTCGCCGAGGCCCAGACCAACCTCGGCCGGCCGGACCAGATGACCCCGCGGGTCCAGGACGCCTACCGGCGCAGCCTGCGCCGGTAGGGGCCCACCCACGACATCACGGTGCACCTTCACGATCTCCTCGACCAGTCGAAGCGTGACCCATCGTCGTGACCCATCGTGACCCGTCCTCGTGACCCGTCCTCGTGACCCGTCGCCGGGGGGCGTTTCCCGCCGGTGCACCGCGTCGCAGGGCCGCCGCCCGCGGGCCGAGCCCCACCAGCCAGCCCCCGGCGTCGAGGCCGGCGAGACCGGGCGAGGGAACCGCCGTACATCGACAGCAGAACACCGGTGACCGCGAGAAGCGCCACGGTCCCGAAACCCGAACCGGGGACGGAAAGCCCGCCGACGACGAACGGAACGGCGGGCGGCACGGCGGAGGCCGGCCGGGAAAGTACCAGGAAAAGGAACTTCCGGATCACCGTACAAGGCCGTACGGATCGACGGCCGCTGGAGCGGGCCTCCCCCCGATGGCAGGTCCGCTCCGGCGGTGAGCCGAGGGGCCGCGGTCATCAACCAGCCACCACCCGCGGCGGCGGGGGTGCAGACCATGGGCGGGCGACGCCCGCGACCCTTCAGCAGCTCCCAGATAACCGCGTGCCGGACCAACCGGAAAGACCCTGACCAGCAAATCCGTACAACGTCGTACGCGGCTTTCACCGGACGCGGCAGCGAGCGCGGGTAGGGATATGGGCCACGCGGACGACGACCGCCCCGGGGCGATCCCAGATCGCGGGATGACAACCGTGCCGTGCCGTGAGGATCACCCGGGAACACCCGGAGGCGGCAGTTTGGGCCATATCGTCGAACGGTATCCTTAGCCGGTCATCAGCCCACCGACACCGAACGCCGGTAATCCGGAACCCGACCGGCGGTCCGGCGCAGCGCGCCCCGACCGGCGGCATCCCGGCGGCGGCTCACCCGACCGGAACGCGTCTGTCGCCCGCGCCCTGCGTTCCCAGGAGTCATGGTTGTCTTCTGACTGGTTGAACGAGCCGCTCTGGTTGGACGAGCCACTGGTGAACGCCCTCGACGATCCCGCCGTGACCGCGCTGCGGCAATGGTGCTCCCAGACCGAGACCACCTACCGCCTGGTCCGTTGGCTTACCGGCGGCCGGTCGTCGGCGATGGTCGGGGTGGTCCTCGAAAAGCATCCGCGCCATGGTGCGCGCCAGTTCGTGATGAAGCTGGACGTCGCCCCGGCCAGCGACGCGGGGCCCCAACCCGGCGAATTCGCGCGCCACTGGCGGGCGATCGCCGACGCCCCCAGGTTCGCCGAGCGCCACCTCGCCACGCCCGTCCATCAGCCGGTCGCGGTCGGCGATGGACGATGGTTCGTCTTCCAACAGGTCGCGGGTGGCAGCCTTCGGGAGCTGGTCACGCTGCGCGCCCTGCTGGAGGCTGTCGTCCACCCGCGGCGGGCCGGGCGCCAGGGAGACTCCGGCAGCGGTCCGGCCGGTCTGTCAGGACCGGCCGGACCGGCTGAACCACGCCTGATGTTCGGACGGGCCCTGGCCGACGCCGCGGTCCTCGCCGACGTCTGCGGGGGGCTGGTCGGGTCGATCTTCGATGAGTGGGTGGGGCCTGCCCTTCTGCCGTCACTGGACGTGCCGACCATCCTTGCCCGTCAGCTCGCCGAGCGGCTCGCCCCGGACAGCCGCCTGCGGCGCATCGCCGCAGCGTACCCCGGCCCCACCATCGACGCCGAAGGCGAGGACCACCCTCTGCCGAACCCGTTCGCGCTGGTCCTGGACCCATCGCGCACGGACGGTATTCGCATCCCGGCCTTCGTCGGGAAGGCCCACGGCGACCTGCACATCGAGAACATCCTGATCCCGTCCTCACTGCGCAACATCGACACGACGTACCAGCTGATCGACCTGTCGCGGTACGCGGCCGACGCCGTGCTCACCCGGGATCCCGTCCATCTGGTCCTGCACATCCTCGCCCGGACACTGTCGGAGCTGTCCGCGGCGCAACGCACCGCCGTCATCGATCTGCTGCTCGACCCGGAGCAGGACGGAGACCTCGTGCCGCGGTGGCTGTTCCTGCTCATCGACCGGGTCCGATCGGCGGCGGAGGACTGGGCACGCCGGGCCGGTCTGGTCGACCTGTGGCGCGACCAGATCCCGCTGTCCCTGCTGGCCGTCGCCCTGACCTGCCTCGGACGGGCATCCACCCGGCCGGAGGACCAGGGATGGTTCCTGCGGCTCGCGGCGAACAGCGCCGCGGTGTTCCTCGGCCGGCATCACCCCGACGGCCGGCATCACCCGGGTAGCCGGCATCCGGACCGGCCGCGCGGGGACTGGCACAACCCGGACGAGCGGCGCCCGGCGGAGACCGCGGCAACCGCGGCCGTCCCCCCTGAGGCGGCAGACCAGAAGCCCGCGGTCGTGCGGCCGTCCACGCCACAACGGCCCGGGCAATCCACGCCACAATGGCCGGGGCCGTCCGGGCGGTACGACTTCTTCATCTCGTACGCCCAGCCCGACGAGGCCTGGGCCGACTGGATCGCCTGGCAGCTGGAGGAGGCCGGTTGCCACCTACTGTTCCAGGCGGGTGACGGAACGGACGGGCCGCCAAGGATCACGATGCGTGATGGCGCCCGGCACGCCCACCGGACACTCGTTCTGCTCTCCCCCGCCTATCTCTCCTCGGTCCATGAGCAGCGGGAGTGGTGGGAGTGGCGGGCGGCCCTGGACGCGGATGACCCGACCGGGCCCGCGTGCAGACTCGTCACCGTCCTGGTCGAGGCCTGTGCCGTGCCGGCCGCATTCGATCAGGCCTCCTCGGCCCACGTCGACCTGTCCAACCTGGCCGAGGCCGACGCCCGGAAGACGCTCCTGCGGCGGCTGACCGAGCGCTGAGAGAAGGATTGACGTTCCAGGCCCCCGCATTGACGCCGACGACCGCGGCCCAGGGCGGCCGTCGGCGTCAAATCGTGCTCAACCCTCCACATTTCGCCGGGCCGCCGGGGCGGCTGATGCGGATCCGGGGCCGGCCGGGCCCGCCACGGACATCACCACCAGCAGCTGGTCCAGGGCGACGAGGTCGCCGGGCCGGACGAGTACTTCCTTGACGATCCCGGCGCCCGCCGCCGAGACGGTGTGCTCCATCTTCATGGCCTCGACGACGACCAGCGACTGCCCATCCGCCACGGTCATCCCCGGTTCGACCAACACCGCGGTCACCGTGCCCGGCATGGGGCTACGCGCCTGCCCGCCGAGCACTGGCCCGGCCCCGGTGCCCGCCACCGGGATCACCTCGGCCAGGCCCCACGCCCCACCGTCGCGGCCAAGCCAGAGGATCCCGTCGGCGGGCTCCCACGCGTAGGCCCACCGGGTGGTGACCGCACCGATCGTGACGAGCAGCTCGTCGCCGAGCTGACTGACCGATGCGGCGACCGGCGGCCCGTCGGCGATCCGGACCCGGGCCGCATCGGGGGTGCCGCGCGCCGCGACCCGCAACGTCGACACCGTCCGCACCGCCCGCTCCCCGCCTCCCGGCTCCGCCCCATCCCCGTCGCCGTTCCCGCCCCCGTCGCCGTTCCCATCCCCATGACCGTTCCCGGCCCCGCCCTCAGCCCCAGCCCCAGCCCCGATCTCGGGTGACGCGCTGCCGCCAGATCCGGCGCCGTCGGGGCTGCCGGACGGTACTGCCCCACCGGGCAGGGCGACGTCCCAGGTCAGCCATGCGGGCTCACCGGGCCGCCAGCCGGAGGGGATGTCCCACGGGTCGACCACCGGACCGGTCGGTTGCAATGCCAGCAGCCTGGCCAGGGCGTAGCCGAGGAGCGCCTCGCCGGGCAGGTCTCCCGGGGTGAGGGCGGCGAGATCACGTTCGACGAGACCGGTGTCGAGCCGCCCGGCGACGACGTCCGGATGGGCGAGCAGCGAGCGCAGGAAGCCGATGTTGGTCGTCACTCCGAGCAGGACCGTGCCGGCGAGCGCGGTGTCGAGACGGGCGATCGCGGCGGCGCGGTCCGCACCCCAGGCGATCACCTTGGCCAGAATAGGATCGTACGTGGTGCTCACGATGTCCCCGGCCCCGATGCCGGCGTCGACGCGGATGGCCGGCCCGGCCGGTTCCCGGAAAGCCAGTACCCGACCGCCGGTCGGCAGGAATCCCCGCCCGGGGTCCTCGGCGTAGATCCGCGCCTCCACCGCGTGCCCGGTCAGGCGGATGTCGGCCTGACCGAAGCGCAACGGCTCCCCGGCCGCGATCCGGATCTGCTCGGCGACCAGGTCCACCCCCGTCACCAGCTCGGTGACCGGATGCTCGACCTGGAGCCGGGTGTTCATCTCCATGAAGTAGAACTCGTCCGGCGCGTCGGCGGACAGGATGAACTCGACCGTGCCCGCTCCGACGTAGCCGACGGCGCTGGCGACAGCGACCGCCGCCGCCCCGAGCCGCTCCCTGGTCCGCGCGTCGAGCGCCGGCGCCGGCGCCTCTTCAACAATCTTCTGGTGGCGCCGTTGCAGGCTGCACTCCCGCTCACCCAGGTGGAGCACGCTGCCGTGCTCGTCGGCGAGGATCTGGACCTCGATGTGGCGGGGGCGGGTGATGAACCGCTCCACGTACAGGGTGTCATCCCCGAAGCCGGCGGCGGCCTCCCGGCGGGCCGACGCGATCGCCTCCGGCAGCCGGGCGGGCTCGCGGACGATGCGCATCCCCTTGCCACCACCCCCCGCCGAGGGTTTGAGCAGCACCGGATAGCCGATCTGACCGGCGCCCTCGGCGATCGCGGCATCGCTCATGCCCGGCGCCGACCGGCCCGGCACGACCGGCACCCCCGCCTCGGCCACCGTCCGCCGCGCGGTGATCTTGTTGCCCATCACCTGCACCGCGGCGAGCGACGGTCCGATGAAGAGCACTCCGGCCGTCTCACAGGCCTGTACGAAGGCCGCGTTCTCGGCGAGGAAGCCGTAACCGGGATGGACGGCCTCCGCCCCGGACACCCTCGCCGCCTCCAGCACGGCCTCGATGCTGAGGTAGCTCTCCTTCGCGGGCGCCGGGCCCAGCCGCACCGCGACATCCGCCTCCCGGACGTGCCGCGCCCCAGCGTCGGGGTCTGAGTAGACGGCGATGGACCGGATACCGAGATCGCGCAGTGTGCGGATCACCCGGACGGCGATTTCACCCCGGTTCGCGACGAGCACCGACGAAAACGTCAAGCCCGACGCTCCCGGCGCCCTCGGCGGCACGACGCCCGCCGACCGGGCCGGCGTGAAATGGCCATCCGGACCGTGACCGGTGCCGCCGCCTGCGTGATTCGTGGCGGACAGATCAGCCGTGGACACCCTTGATCCTCACGATTGGTTTCCTCACATCGGATGTTTCCGCACGTCAGGATGTCCCCCTCACATCCGGAAGACGCCGTAGCCCACCGGTTCCAGCGGAGCGTTCGCCGCCACCGACAGGCCCAGGCCCAGCACCATACGGGTGTCGGCCGGATCGATGACACCGTCGTCCCACAGCCGAGCGGTCGAATAGTACGGGCTGCCCTGCTCCGCGTACCGATTCAAGATCGGCGCCCGGAAGGCGGCCTCGTCGGCCTCGCTCCAGGCGACCCCCGCGGCTTCCATCTGGTCCCGGCGCACGGTCGCCAGCACCGCCGCCGCCTGCTCCCCGCCCATCACCGAGACGCAGGCATTCGGCCACATCCACAGAAAACGGGGCGAGAATGCCCGACCGCACATCGAGTAATTACCCGCGCCGAACGAACCGCCGATCACCACGGTGAACTTCGGCACCCGGGCACAGGCGACCGCGTTGACCATCTTCGCGCCATGCTTCGCGATGCCGCCGGCCTCGTACTCCCGACCCACCATGAAACCGGTGATGTTCTGCAGGAACACCAACGGGATACCGCGCTGATCGCAGAGTTCGATGAAATGGGTGCCCTTCAGCGCCGACTCGCCGAAGAGCACCCCGTTGTTCGCGACGATTCCCACGGGATGGCCATGGAGGCGGGCGGTCCCGGTGACCAGCGTCGTTCCGTACTCCTTCTTGAACTCCGCGAAACGGCTGCCGTCGACGATGCGCGCGATCACCTCCCGCACATCATAGGGGGTGCGCCCGTCCGTCGGTACCGCGGCGTACAGCCCGGCCGGGTCGACCGCCGGTGCCTCGGTCGGCTCCAGCTCCCACGGCCGCGGACCGCGCGGCGCGAGGCCCGCGACGATGGAGCGCACGATCCGTAGCGCCTGGGCGTCGTCCTCGGCCAGGTGGTCGGTCACCCCGGAGGTGCGGGAGTGCAGCAGCCAGCCGCCGAGATCCTCGGCCGACACCACCTCGCCGGTCGCGGCCTTCACGAGCGGCGGACCACCGAGGAAGATCGTCCCCTGATTCCTGACTATCACCGCCTCGTCGGCCATCGCGGGAACGTACGCGCCGCCCGCCGTGCACGAACCGAGCACCGCCGCGATCTGGGAGATTCCCAGCGAGGACATTCGGGCCTGGTTGAAGAAGATCCGCCCGAAATGCTCCCGGTCCGGGAAGACCTGGTCCTGCAGCGGAAGAAACGCCCCCCGGAGTCGACCAGATAAACACAGGGCAGCCGGTTCTGCAGCGCCACCTCCTGGGCACGCAGATGCTTCTTCACGGTCAACGGATAGTAGGTGCCACCCTTGACCGTGGCGTCGTTGGCGACCACCACGCATTCCCGACCCGAGATCCGGCCAATACCGGTGATGATTCCCGCCCCAGGAACCGGATCCTCGTAAAAGCCGTTCGCGGCTAGCGGGGAAAGCTCCAGAAAGGGGCTCCCCCGGTCGAGCAGCGCGTCGACCCGGTCGCGGGGCAGGAGTTTGCCGCGAGCCACGTGGCGGGACCGCGCCTGCTCCGACCCGCCGACCGCCGCCACCGCCAACCGCTCCTGGAGATCGGTCACGGCGTGCCAATGCCCCTCGGCATTGCGCCGTCCCTGTTCACCCGCGGCATCGACCCGACTGGTCAGGACCGGCGTGGCCGAGGACCGTCGGACCTCGTCGGACCGCCGACCGGCGATGGTTCCGGCGCGTGCTGCGCTCACAGTCACCCCCCACGGGTGGACGTCGGGCCCCGAAACAACGTTTCCAAGTTAACGACCGCTAACCTCGTCGTCAAGGCAGACGGCGGCGGGGACCATCGGGCAGGCGGCCGATCCCCATCGCCATTGCCGGACCTTCACCCCTTCACCGACATTCACCCACCACCGGGACCGAGACCAGGATCCGGCGATCCGAAATACACCGGCTGCTCCCCGGTGGCTAACTTTAGCGATGCCTGACCGGTGACGTCCGACCGGGACTTCTCGCCGTGATCCGGCGCGCCCCGCCCCTCGGCCGCCGGCCCGGCCTGCTCCCGGCCAGGTGGGCCCGAATCGGGAGTACGGCGCGCAGCCGTCACAGGTACATGCCGTGGCGGGCGTCCGGGGTGGTGGGCCGCGGCAGGCCGCGGCCGTCCCGCAGGGCGAACAGCTCTGCCAGCGTCATGCTCGACCGGACCCCCTCCGCGGAGCCCAGCCAGGACACCGCCTCGGTGTGCGGCAGGGCTCCCACCTCGATCTGGGCGAGGCAGCGACCGGGACGGACAACGGCGGGATGCATGCGCAGCAGATCCTCGTTCGTGGTCAGGGCGACCAGCACCTCGCGGCCCTGCCCGACCAGACCATCGGTGAGGTTCAGCAGTCGGGAGAGCTGCTGCCCGGCCGCACCCCGGCCGTCCCCTCGGATCAGGTCGTCGCAGTCCTCGATCACCAGCAGCCGCCACCGGTGGGTGGGTGGCCCGCCCATGCGGTCGGTCGCCGCGGCCTGGGCACCACGACTGTCCGCATCCCCGGACCTGGCATCCCCCGACCCGGCATCGCCGGACCTGGCATCCCCGGACCTGGCATCGCCGCTGTCCGCATCCCCGGCCCACGCGATCCCGCCGTCGGTACCCCCGCCGTCGGTACCCCCGCCGTCGGCGCTCTCCCCCTCCGCGTCCCCGTCGTCGTCGAAGCCGATCGCGACCTCCATCAGGTAGGCGGGATCGGCGAACAGCGCCTCGGGATCCAGGACGCAGTCGACCTGGCACCAGGATCGCCATTCGTTCGCCAGGGCCCGCAGCACGGTTGTCTTCCCGGTTCCCGCCGGACCATGCAGGAGGATCAGGCGGCCGACCACGTTGTCCCGGCGAACCGCCATGAGCCGGTCGAGCGGGCCCACGGCGGCCGAGGCGTAGTTGGCGCGGATCGAAGCCCACGTCGTGGTGGCCGTCCGGCGGCTGGTCCGGATCGGACCACGCTGACTGGACAGATACCAGAAACCCATGTTGACGGCGTTGTCCGCACCGCTCTCGGCGACGGACGAGCGGAGCACGTCCTCGATCACCACCCGGGCGAGCTGTTCACTCACCGCGGTGACGGTCACCTCACCACCCCCGCCGCGCCAGCGCACGGCTCGCACCGTCCAGCCCTCGCCGACCGCGAGACGTGAATCGCGGGACTCCTCGACAACCGCGCGCAGGACCCTCGCCCCTGACGGTAGCAGCGTGGCTCCCGGCCGGAGCCGGTCAACCCGGGCACTGCGGGCCCAGGGCTGCTCACCGGTTGTGAAAGGAGCCAGGGCGAGTGCGTCGACGACGTCGTAGGGCGTGTCCGAGTCGTCCAGGCCGACAACGAAAGGGAGCTTCATTCCTCCGCTCAGTGACTCGGAGACCATCCAGGACTTAGGCAGCGACGCCTTCTGATGTGGAACTGACACCTGTCCGATGGTCCCGGACAACTCAGCGCCCGGCCATCCCGTTGCGCGATTTACTCGGGCACATCGCGGGGGCCGTACACCGCCCGCGACCTGTCGCGTGCCTCCATCAGGGCCGATCCGAGGACGTTGCGGCCCGGCCAGCCGCCCGGGGAATCTCCCGGCCCCACCACCGGCGCGCCTACCTTAAGTAATCCATCAGTCACGCCAGGCTTCTGTCTGGGAGGTGGTCAGGATGCCAGGAGGGCGACTCATCCACCGTCGGCGCCGAAAGTCGGCGCAGCCGGAGCCGGACGACCATGCCGACACCGAGGCCAGTACCGGGGCCGACACCGGGCCCGGTACGGGCGACGGTGGCGCGAGGAAGCCCGGCGAAACGGGAACCGGCGCTACGGAAGCCGGCGCTGCGGGAGCCGGCGCCACGACGAGCGGGGGCGCCCGGGTGGGCCGGGGTCCGTTCGACGCGGCGGACGCGCCCGATGACGGCCGGGCGCGGGCGGATTTCGGAGCTCTCGTGGTGCCGCGGGTGAACGGCACCCGGATCCGGGTCTCGGCCTCTGGGCCGATGCCCACCCTGGCCGCGATGGACGGGACATCCGTCCTGGAGCTGTCCGTCCTCGCCGCCCCGCGCAGCGGCGGCCTGTGGGCGTCGATCCGCGAGGACCTGGTGCTCTCGGCACCGGAGGACACGGAATGGAACGACGAGGACGGGCCCTACGGCCCCGAGCTGCGCATGCCGCTCGACACGGCCGTCGGCCGCCTGCCCGCCCGCATCTTCGGCATCGAGGGGCCGCGATGGATCCTCTGCGCGGTCATCACCGGTGCGGCCGCGGTCGACGCGACGGCGGCGCCGCTGCTGGAGGAGGTACTGGACGGGCTCGTCGTCGTCCGGGGGGACGCGGCGATGCCGGTGCGCGAGCCCATCCCCTTCGAACGTCCCGACAGATTCGAAGGTCCCGGCCGAACAACCGACACCGCCGCGGCCATTCCGGAGCAACCCCCGGAGCGCAGGATCATGACGCTGGCGCTGCGGGGAGCCAACCGCGAGGCCCCCCACCCGCGGCGTCGTGACCCGGCCCGTCCACCACCGGCCCGGCTCAGGCCCGTGGGAAGTCGGTGTACTCCACGAGGTCGACGAAGATCTGGGCTGCGGCCCGGTAGAGATCGGTCCGGAGATGTTCATGGGCAGCACGCGGAGCTGTCCGGTCGACGGTCTTCAGCCTAACACCGGAAGCAGACGTGCAACGGCGGCCGTTCAGAGATCGTCTGTAAACGGATTTATCAAGCCTGTTCACCATGCGGGAAGGATGGCGCGGTTCGGGTCGCCCGGGCCGGTCACCATTCGGACCGGGGCTCCCCGGAGAGTACCCGGCACGACGGGCGGAGGTGCGGCGTGTCGGCCACGCTAGCGCTGGGCCTGCTGCTGCAGGGGCTCGCCTTGGTCGTGGTGGTTCGCGGTCGGGGCCGGCACGCCGTGTCCAGTCTCGGGCTGATGTTCGTCGGTGCCGCCATCGCCTACCACGGGGTGACGGAGGTCCTGCAGGTCCTGGTGCCGTCCTACAGTGACAACCGGCTGTTGACCACGGAGTCCGACGTCGCGGCCTACACCGTTCTGGTCGGGTTCTCCCTGCTCGCGTTCGCTTCCGGTTATCGCTTCGCGACCCAGCGCACGCCGCCGTCCACCGGTTTCCGCCGGGAGGAAGTCTTGGACTTCTTCGACTGGCGGGTCCTGACTCCGCTGGCCCTGGCTGCGGTGGCCGTGACAGCGGTCGGCAGGAACACCTCGTCCGGCGACGCGGACCCCTCGACGGTCACCGGCAGTCCCTACCTCGTCAGCGGCTTCGCGACGCAGTTCCTGGTCGTCGGCCTCGCCCTGGGAAGCTTCGCCGTGCTCGTGCGGACGAAGGGCCGCGGATTCCTCCCGGTACTCGGCGTCCAGTGCACGTTGCACACACTGGCGGGGCAGCGGCTGCCGGTGGCGATAGCGGCGGGCGCGGTGATCTACCTACTGTCCATCGTCGGGATTCCCATACGCCGACGGCAGCTCGTCTCGGTCGTCGCGCTCGTGGTTCTGGCCTACGTCGTCATCTACGGGGCACGCGCGGACGCGGGCCGGCAGGTATTCGGGTACAGCGTGGGTCCCAAGCAGCGCCTGCAGGCCCTGGCCGCCGGTCTGACCCATCCGGAACGCGGGATAAACCCGGGCGAAGTGGGAGACCTCGGGGTCCGCCTGGACGGGAACTCCTACCCGTCGATAATCCTGCGACGGCTCCGCGACGGTTCTCCGCCCATCGGCCCGGTAACCCTGTGGAACGACGTCAACATCGCCGTCCCGCGTTTTCTCAATCCCGACAAACTGAATTCCGACCTGGAGTCGCGTTCCCTCAAGACGCGCCTGTCCGCCACCTACGGGATCACCAACGCGTTCGACCGCCTGCCCACCCAGCTCGGCGAGCTGCTGCCCATCGGCGGTCCGCCGTGGATGGTGACCCTCGCGGCTCTGGGAGGATTCGTCCTCGCCCGGCTGGAGTACGCGCTGCGCGGATGTCGCCATCCAGCGGCTCTCCTGGGCCTGCTGGCGCTGGTGGCCGCGATCCTGCAGTACGAAGGCGGGATCGCGCTCTACGCGATCAACGGCCGCGGCGTCCTAGCCGTCGCGGCCGGACTGTTCGTGTGGCGGAAACGACGGATCTTCCGGCCCGCGACGGTTCGGGGGTCGACCACCCTACCGCCGCTGTGCACCGGCACCCCGGCCACCGTCGCGCGGGCCGGCTCCGACGAGGACGGCACGCCGACCGACCCGTCGCGGCCCGACCCGTCGCCGGGTGACCCGGTACGGACCGAGCCGGCGTCCGCTGGCAGGGACGAGGACGCGGCGCAGGTCACGGCCCGCGGCCACGGCCCGCGCCGCAACCGGTGAGGGGGTGGCGGCGCGGCGGCCGCGGTCTCTCTGACGTTCCGGAGGGCGGTGTCCGGCTTCCCGTCGGTGCGCGAGAGCCGGATCGCGACGCCCGGCGACGCCCGTGCCGGAGCGTCCCCGAGGGGGCTCGCCGCCGACGGCGTCCTGCTAGCGTGCCCGGTTGTGCCCAGCAGCATGCGCCGAGCGTCCGCCGCCCCCGCCGCCGAGCTGCCCGGGAACGTACAGCCGCCCGGGGACGTCCAGCTGCCCGGGGACAACCGGCGGGGGCCGGCGTGACCGTGCACTTCATCGGGGCCGGACCGGGCGCCGCCGACCTCATCACCGTCCGCGGCCGGAACCTGATCGCGTCCTGCCCGGTCTGCCTGTACGCCGGCAGTCTCGTCCCCGTCGAGCTGCTGGCGCACTGCCCGCCCGGGGCCCGTCTCGTCGACACCGCCCGGATGCCGTTGGACGACATCGTCGCGGAGCTGGTCGCGGCCGACGCCGCCGGTCACGACGTCGCCCGCCTGCACTCCGGCGACCCGTCGCTCTACAGCGCCGTCGCCGAGCAGATGCGCCGGCTCGACGCGGCCGGGATCGCCTACGACGTGACGCCGGGTGTCCCTGCCTTCGCCGCGGCGGCGGCGTCGCTGCGCCGGGAGCTGACGGTTCCCGGCGTCGCCCAGAGCGTGGTGCTGACCCGCACGGCCGTGCTGTCCAGTCCCATGCCGCCCGGCGAGGACCTCGCCGCCCTCGGCCGGTCGGGGGCGACCCTCGTGCTGCACCTGGCCGTGCACCGTATCGAGACGCTCGTCGCCGAGCTCGTGCCGAACTACGGTACGGACTGCCCGGCAGCCGTCGTCGCCTGGGCCAGCCGGGCCGACGAGATCGTGCTGCGCGGCACGCTCGCCGACATCGCCGGTCGGGCGCGGGCCGCGGGGCTCACCAGGACGGCCGTGATCATCGTGGGTCGCGCCCTGGCCGCGGAGGGTTTCCGGGACAGCTACCTGTACTCCCGGGAACGCTTCGGACCGGACGGATGCGTGTCGTCCGTTCCCCCGGCCTCCCCGGTTTCCCAGGCAAACGCCGCGCCGCGTGGCCCGGATCCCCTCCCCCGGGCTCGGTGACCGGGCGCCCCCGAGGCTCGGTGACCGGGGCATGCCGTGTGCTGCTGCTCGGCGGAACCGGGGAGGCGCGCCGCCTGGCGACCACGCTCGGCTCCCCGGATCCCGCCGGCACGGAGCGCATCGAGATCGTCTACTCGTTGGCCGGTCGGGTCCGCGAGCCTGCGCTGCCACCGTCCTGCCGGATCCGGATCGGCGGCTTCGGCGGGGCGGCGGGCCTGGCCGACTACCTGCGGGCCGAACGGATCGATGCGGTGGTCGACGCGACCCACCCGTTCGCCGCGACGATGACCACGCATGCCGCACAGGCCGCGCACGCCACCGGCGTTCCGCTGCTCGTCCTGCGCCGGCCGAGCTGGCGCGAGCAGCCCGGCGACGACTGGCGCCGGGTCCCGTCGCTGGCCGACGCGGTCGCTCTGCTCGACCGGTTCGTCCCACCCGGGCCGCGCCCGCATTCCGATCCGGCCCCACGGGTGTTCCTGACCACCGGGCGAACCGACCTCGCCCTGTTCGCCGGCCTGCACCGGCCCTGGTTCCTGGCCCGATCGGTCGAACCGCCGACCGGCCCGGTACCGCCACGGCTGACCGTCATCCTCGATCGTGGGCCGTTCGACGTCGCCGGGGAGACCGCCCTGCTGCGCCGGCACCGCGTCGACGTCCTCGTGACCAAGAACAGCGGCGGGACGATGACCGCCGCGAAGCTCGCCGCAGCCCGGGACCTCGGTCTGCCGGTCGTCATGGTCGACCGCCCGCCGCTGCCACCCGGGGTGACCGCGGTCGACGATGTCGACGCCGCCGTGGCCTGGGTCGCACCACCAGGGCCTAGATGACCGGGGCTAGGTGACCGGGTAACGACGTGGGGTGAACACGAGGTCCCGGCCGGGGCCGCGGTGCACCACCCGGGTCGTCGACGAGCCGATGAGCAGCAGGCAGCGCATGTCGACCTCGGCCGGGTCGAACGCGCCGAGGCTCGTCACGGTGATGCTCTCGGCAGGACCGCCGACATCCCGGCCGATGACCACCACCGTGCCCGGGGGGCGGTGTTCGAGCAGCACCTCGTGGGCCCGCTCCAGCTGATGGCGACGGGTGCGGGAAGCCGGGTTGTACAGCGCCAGGACGAAGTCGCCCGCGGCTGCCGCCCGCAGCCGCCGCTCGATGACCTCCCACGGCTTGAGTCGGTCGGACAGCGACAGCACGCAGAAGTCGTGACCGAGTGGCGCCCCGACCCGGCTCGCCACCGCCTGTGCGGCGGTCAGCCCGGGCACAACCCGCACCTCGACGTCCGCGAACCGCTCCGCCGCCGCGGCCTCGACGACGGCCGTGGCCATCGCGAAGACCCCGGGATCACCGGAGGAGACCACGGCGACGTTCACGCCGCCGGCCGCCAGTTCGAGGGCGAGCTCGGCGCGCTCGGCCTCGACAGTGTTCCCCGAGGCGTGCCGGCGCTGGCGTGGATCGACCGGCACCCGGTCGAGGTAGGGGCCGTAGCCGATGAGGTCGTCGGCGGCGGCCAGCGCCTCGGCGGCCTGCGGCGTCAACCAGCCCGCGGCGCCCGGTCCGAGGCCCACCACGACGACCTCCCCCGCGCCGGGCGTGCCGTCGGTACCGACGGTGCCAGCCGTACCAACGGTGGGCGCCGTCAGTACCCAGTCCGCCTGCGACGCGCGCAGCGGCGCCGGATCGTCCGCCCCCCGGACCGGGCTCGGCAGTACCGCGAGCGAGAAGTACGGCACCGTGGCCGGGTCTACCGCACCGAGCGGGGCGATGCGCTGGCCGGAGGTGGTGGCCCGTTCCACGTACCAGGTGTCCGCGAGGCGTCCCGCGGCGGTGAAGGCGTCCCGGACCCCCGGGAAGGTCCGCCCCATCTTGAGCACGACCGCGGTGTCCGTGCCGGCGATACGCTCGGCGAGGGCCGCCGGCGGCAGCGTGCCCGGCAGCACGGTGAGGACCTCGTTGCCCTCGACCAGCGGCCGGCCGAGCACCGCGCACCCCGCCGACAGGGACGTCACCCCCGGCACGACCTCGGTCGGGTACCGGTCGGCGAGGCGCCGGTGCAGGTGGATGAACGAGCCGTAGAAGAACGGGTCACCCTCGCTGAGGACCACGACGTCCCGGCCGGCGTCGAGGTGGACGGCCAGCCGCTTGGCGCAGTCCTCGTAGAACTCGTCGATCGCGCCACGGTAGCCGCCGGGGTGGGAGATCGTCTCGGTGGTGACCGGGTAGACCAGCGCCTCCTCGATCTGGTCACCGCGCAACTGGCTCGCGGCGACCGACCGGGCGATGCTGCGGCCGTGCCGGGCGCTGTGGTAGGCGATCACGTCGGCGTCACGGATCAGGCGGGCCGCCTTGAGGGTGACGAGCTCGGGATCCCCCGGTCCAACCCCGACTCCCCACAGCCGGCCCTTCAACGGCACCATTAATCCTCCTCGCTCGCGATCGCGTTGACCGCGGCGACCGCCATCGCGCTGCCGCCCCGCCGACCGTGCACGACGAGATGCTCCAACCGGGCCGGATCATCCACGAGGGCCTGCTTGGACTCCGCGGCGCCGATGAACCCGACGGGCACGCCGACCACCGCCGCCGGTCGCCCAGCTCCGGCCGCGACGAGTTCCAGCAGGCGGAACAGCGCTGTCGGAGCGTTCCCGACCGCCACCACGGAGCCGGCGAGCCGATCCGCCCACAGATCCACCGCCGCGGCGCTACGGGTGGTGCCCAGCCGCTCGGCGAGCTGCGGCACCCGGGGATCACCGAGCAGGCAGAGAATCTCGTTCGCGGCGGGCAACCGACGGCGGGTCACGCCGGCCGCCACCATCTGCGCGTCGCAGAGCACCGGGGCGCCGTCCAGCAACGCCGCGCGCGCCGCCGCGACCACGCCGGGGGTGAAAGCGAAATCGTCAACGAGATCCACCATTCCACAAGAGTGGATCATGCGGACCGCAACCCGGGCGACGTCACCGGGCAGCCGGTCGAGACGCGCCTCGGCCCGGATCGTCGCGAACGACCGGCGGTAGATCTCCGCGCCGTCACGGACGTAGTCGTAACGTTGCATACCGCTCATGTCTGATACGCCGTTCATGCCAGACTCCTCGCCGACCTGACGGCCGCGGCCAGGTCACGGTGGCCGTCGCCGGGGCTCGACGACACGACCGTCGCCTCGCCGCCGTCCGCTCCGACGGAGGCGGCGGCGGCCCCGAGGCCCGTCCGACGGACCCGGTAGCCGGGCCCGGTCGCCACAACCTCCACCACCTGTCCTCCCGGTTGCCCGCAGCGCCGCTCGCAGCCCGACCAGTGCACCGGCGCGAGGGCCGGGCCAACCGGGACGGGCCGGAGGGCTCGCGGCCTCCCGGCCAGGTGCGTCGGCGTCGACGGGTCGCCAGCTCGGATCCGCACGGACACCGCCGCGTCGCGGCGGACATCCGCCAGCGCCCGGGCGCATCCCGGCCGACCGGCACAGCTCGTCACGCCGACCCAGGATGATGCCGGATCGACAACCAGGCCCGCGTCCGCCGCCGCCCTCGACCACCGGGTAGCCTCGGCCGGGTCGAGATCGCGGAGCACGACGGACCGCCACGGAGTCACAACCAGGACGCCGTCTTCGGCGCCACCCGCTCCGCCGACACCCTCACCACCGCCGGCACCGCCCGCTCCGCCACCGACACCGGCTGCCGCGGCGGCGGCGAGCAGGTCGAGCTGGTCGGCGCTCAGCCGCCCCAGGGGGACGAGCACGGTCAACGCCCGGCGGCCATCACGCTGCGGATGCGGACCGGGCCACGCGCCGGCCCGAACGGTGGCGCTCCCAACGGTGGCGCTCCCAGCGGCCTGAGCAATTCCAGCAGCCTGGACGATCCCAACGGCGCCGGCCTCGGCAGCCGCGAGCAAGTCGTCCTGTCCACCCGGTCCACCCGGCAACTCGGCGATCCGCCAGGCCGTCGCGGCGGTGCCCACCGCCGCGCGGGCCTCGATGAAGGCCCGCGCCGCGGCGAGGAGCGCGGGTACGGCGACGTGGACGGGCAACCGCAGCGCGCGGGTCGCGCCCGCGACGGCCAGCAGCATCTCCCCGGAGGGCAGGGCGCGCAGCGCGAGGTCCGCGGGCAGCCCGGCCAGGTCCCCGCTGCCGTCGTCGACGGCGAACAGCACCCGGCCGGGCAGCGCGGCGAGGGCCGGATCCGCGCACAGCCGGCGGTCCAGTTCGGCGACGACCGGCGCGATGTCCCGGCACCCGGCCTCGCCACGTCCGGACAGCGGCGAGCCCACGATGTTGCGGACCCGCTCGTGCGTCGTCGAGGGCAGCAGGCCGACCGCGCTCACCCGGGCGGCGAGCTCCTCGGCCGTACCGTCGGCCAAGCCGTTAGCCAGGCCGCGTAGCTGCACGTTAGCCCGGGAGGTGAGCTCAAGGTGGCCATCGGCGAACTCCCGCGCGCAGCCGGCGAGGGTCTTCGCCGCGGCGGCGGTCAGCCGGCCGCCGGGCAGCCGCAGCCGCGCGAGCGCGCCGTCTGCGGCCGGATGCGTCGTCAGCACACCGGGGCAGGCGTCGCGGACACGCTCCCGCGGACTGGTGGGCACCGGCGGAGCATACGTGCCGGACTCGGGCGATGCCGGTTGATCGTTTCTTTGTCACGACGACAGCCGAGTGCTTGACAACACCTCCCGCCTCTCTGCGATCGTGACGGGGCCACGAGCGGCGAACGGCGAGGAAGCCCGGTGCGGATCCGGTGCGGATCCGGTGCGGTCCCGCCACCGTCACCGGGGAGTGCGCCCCAGGCACGGCCACCGACGCGGGGCATGGACCCCCGGGAAAGGCATCACCATGTCGCCTGTGCAGACTCCTCCCACCGATCCGTCCAACGACCCTTCCGACGACCCGTTGGCCACGGTCACCCGCGAAGCCGGGGAGACATCGGGAGCCGGGGAGACGCCGGGAGCCGGGGAGACGGAGGTCGACGCGGTCGTCCTGCTGCTGTCGACCTCCGACACCGACCTGCTCTCCGCTCGGGCGAGCGGAGCCCGCTACCGCCTCGCCAACCCGGCCCGGCTCTCCGTCGCCGATCTCCCGGCGCTGACCAGCGGTGCCGATGTGGTCGTGGTGCGTATCCTCGGCGGCCGGCGGACCTGGGAGGAGGGGCTCGACACGCTGCTCGCCGACCCGCGCCCGGTGGTCGTGCTCGGTGGCGAACGGACCCCGGACGCGGAGCTCATGGCCGTCTCCACCGTGCCCGGCGGCATCTGCGCCGAGGCACACGCCTACCTCGCCCAGGGCGGTCCGGCCAACCTCGGCGAGCTGCACCGATTCCTCGCTGACACCCTGCTGCTGTCCGGTACCGGATTCGCCCCGCCGGTGACCATCCCGGCCTGGGGGGTGCTCGACCGGGCCGCGGACGCCTCAGCCACCCCGGACGCCTCAGCCACCCGGGACGTCCCGGACGTCCTCGCGGGGAACGCGGTGCGGCCGGTCGCGGTGCGGCCGGTCATCGGTGTCCTGTACTACCGCGCGCACCACGTCGCCGGGAACATCGCGTTCGTCGACGCGCTCTGTGCCGCGGTCGAGCGGGCCGGCGGGGATCCGCTGCCGGTGTACTGCGCGTCGCTGCGCGCCGCCGAACCCGAGCTGCTCGCCACCCTCGGGCGGGCGGACGCGCTGATCGTCACCGTGCTCGCCGCGGGCGGCAGCCAGCCGGCGCACTCCTCCGCCGGAGGCGACGACGAGGCGTGGGACGTCGGCGCGCTGGCCGCGCTGGACATCCCGATCCTGCAGGGACTGTGCCTGACCAGCGGCCGGGCGACCTGGGCGGAGTCGGACGACGGGCTGTCCCCGCTGGACGCGGCGACACAGGTGGCGATCCCCGAGTTCGACGGGCGCCTGATCACCGTGCCGTTCTCCTTCAAGGAGATCGACGCGGACGGGCTGACAAGCTACGTCGCCGACACCGAACGCGCCGGCCGGGTGGCCGGCATCGCCGTCGCGCACGGCCGGCTGCGGCGCGTCCCACCGGCCGAACGCCGAGTGGCGCTCATGCTCTCGGCCTACCCGACGAAGCACTCCCGGATCGGCAACGCGGTGGGCCTCGACACCCCGGCGAGCGCCGTGCGCCTGCTGCGGGCGATGCGCGCGGCCGGATACGACATCGGGCCCGACGACGGCCCGGACGCGCTGCCGGGGGTCGCGGCCGAGGACGGTGACGCCCTGATCCACGCGATCATCGCCGCGGGCGGGCAGGATCCGGCCTGGCTGACCGAGGAGCAGCTCGCCGGCAACCCGGTCCGGATCAGCGCGGCGCGGTACCGGGCGTGGTTCGACACCCTGCCCGCCGACCTGCGGGAGAGCGTCGAACGGCATTGGGGGCCCGCGCCCGGCGAGCTGTACGTCGACCGGTCCGCGAATCCGGACGGGGAGATCGTGCTCGCCGCGCTGCAGGCCGGCAACATCGTGCTGCTGGTCCAGCCGCCACGCGGCTTCGGGGAGAACCCCGTCGCTATCTACCACGACCCCGACCTGCCGCCGAGCCACCACTACCTCGCCGCCTATTGGTGGCTCGCCGACGGCTCCAGCGATTCCGGCGGCCCCGGCGGCTTCGGCGCGCACGCCGTCGTCCATCTGGGCAAGCACGGGACACTGGAGTGGCTGCCCGGCAAGACCGTGGGCATGTCCGCGTCCTGTCCGACCGACGCGGCGATCGGCAACCTGCCGTTGATCTACCCGTTCCTCGTCAACGACCCAGGCGAGGGCACGCAGGCGAAGCGTCGGGCGCACGCGACCCTGGTCGATCACCTGGTTCCGCCGATGGCCCGCGCGGAGAGCTACGGCGACCTGGCCCGCCTGGAACAGCTGCTCGACGAGCACGCCACCATCGCCGCCATGGATCCGGCGAAGCTGCCGGCCATCCGGGCGCAGATCTGGACGCTGATCCAGGCCGCCCGGCTCGATCACGACCTGGGACTGGCCGACCGGCCGCACGACGCCGAGTTCGACGACTTCCTGCTGCACGTCGACGGGTGGCTGTGCGAGGTGAAGGACGCGCAGATCCGCGACGGCCTGCACGTGCTCGGCGAAGCGCCGACCGGCGGGGCGCGGATCAACCTGGTGCTCGCGATGCTGCGGGCCCGGCAGATGTGGGGGGGGCGCGTCACCCTGCCGGGGCTGCGGGAGGCCCTCGGGCTCGTCGAGGACGACCGGGCGGCCCGCGGCGCGGTCGACGCCGCCGAAGCGACGGCGCTCGCCCTGGTAACGGCGATGGAGGAACGCGCCTGGGACCCGTCGGCCGCATCCGACGTGGTGACGACCGTCCTCGCCCCCCCTCCCTCGCCAGCGACCACCCCCTTGCCCCCTTTGCCTATCCAGAGGGATAAACCGGACACAAAAGCCTCTGGAAAGGCAAGGAAAGTCCACGGCCCGGCAGGCACGGACGCGGACGCGGAGACCGACCCGGTCCGGGAGACGGTGGCGGCCGTGCTGCGGTTCGCGGCCACGGAGATCGTGCCGCGGCTCGCCCGGACCACCGACGAGGTCACCGCCGTGCTGCACGCCCTCGACGGCGGCTACGTCCCGGCCGGTCCCAGCGGCTCGCCGCTGCGGGGCCTGGTCAACGTGCTGCCCACCGGGCGGAACTTCTACTCGGTCGACCCGAAGGCCATCCCCAGCCGGCTCGCCTGGGAGACGGGCCAGGCAATGGCGACCTCCCTGCTCGAGCGGTACCGGGCCGACACCGGCACCTGGCCCGAGTCGGTGGGCCTGTCCGCCTGGGGAACCAGCGCGATGCGCACCTCCGGCGACGACGTGGCCGAGGTGCTCGCCCTGCTCGGCATCCGCCCGACCTGGGACGAGGCGTCGCGGCGGGTCAGCGGGCTCGAACCGATCGACCTCGCCGAGCTCGGCCGGCCCCGCATCGACGTCACCGTGCGCATCAGCGGCTTCTTCCGGGACGCGTTCCCGCACGTGGTGGTGATGCTCGACGACGCGGTCCGGCTCGCCGTCGGCCTCGACGAGGCCGACGAGGACAACTTCGTGCGCGCCCACGCCCGTGCGGACCTCGCCGGGCACGGCGACGAACGGCGGGCCACCCTGCGCATCTTCGGCTCCCGGCCGGGGGCGTACGGTGCCGGGCTGCTGCCTCTGATCGACAGCCGTAACTGGCGCGATGACGCCGACCTCGCCGAGGTGTACGCGACGTGGGGCGGCTATGCCTACGGCCGCGGGGTCGACGGCATCCCCGCCCGGGAGGACATGGAATCGGCCTATCGGCGAATCGCCATTGCCGCGAAGAACGTCGATACCCGCGAGCACGACATCGCCGACTCCGACGACTACTTCCAGTACCACGGCGGCATGGTCGCGACCGTACGCGCGCTGACCGGCCGGGCGCCGGCTGCCTACATCGGCGACAGCACCCGGCCGGAGGCGGTCCGCACCCGGACGCTGTCCGAGGAGACCTCCCGGGTCTTCCGCGCCCGGGTGGTGAACCCGCGGTGGCTCGCGGCGATGCGCCGGCACGGCTACAAGGGGGCGTTCGAGATGGCCGCCACCGTCGACTACCTGTTCGGCTACGACGCCACCGCCGGCGTGGTCGCGGACTGGATGTACGAACGGCTCGCCGCAACCTACGCGCTGGACCCGGAGAACCAGAAGTTCTTCGCCGAGTCCAACCCCTGGGCGCTGCATGGCATCACCGAACGGCTGCTGGAGGCCGCGGCGCGCGGCCTGTGGGAGCATCCGGAGGCCGCGACTCTCGACGCGCTGCAGGAGCTGTACCTGCGCACCGAGGGCGACCTGGAGGACGGTCCCACCGGCGACGCCTGAGATCGCCGGGTCCGGCCAGCTCGGAGTGCGGCCAGCTCGGAGTGCGGCAAGGTCAGAGGGCAGCAAGGTCAGAGGGCAGCAAGGTCAGAGGGCGGCGGATGGTCGGCGGCGGACAGGTGGCGGGCCACCTCACGGTTCCGACCGTCGCGAATCCGGGAAAATGTCTCTGGTGCGGACGACACTTCTGCTCGTGGGCGACGAGGCCGCCATGCACCGAGACCTCGTCCCTGCCCTGCTCGGCGAGGGGTACGCCGTCGAGATGGCCGGCAGCGGCGAGGCGGCGCTCGCCGACCTGGTCGCCCGACCCGCCCAGGTCCATCTGCTCCTGGCCCGCCTGCCCCCGGCCCTGCCCCCGGTCCCGGCCCGGCGGACGGGTTCGACCACGGACCCTGCCTCTCCGCCGCCGGACGGCTGCCCGGACACCGTCCCAGCCTTGATTGAACCGATCAAACAGATCAAATCGGTCAAACCGGTCGACGCGCAAGCGGGCGCCCCGGCCATCGACGGGCTGGAGTTCTGCCGCCGTCTGCGCGCCGCCGGGGATCTTCCCCTCATCATGGTTGCCGGGCGGTCGGATCCCGCCGGGATCGTCGCGGGACTGGAGGCCGGGGCCGATGACTGTGTCACTGCTCCCCCCGTCACCGCCGAGGTGCTGGCGCGGATCCGGGCGCTGCTGCGCCGTGCCCGCCCGGGACAGTCGACGGCCAGCGCGCTCAGCGTCGGCGAGCTACAGATCCGGCCGGCCGAGGGCGTGGTCAGCCGGCGCGGCGAGGACCAGCACCTCACCCGGACCGAGTTCCTTCTGCTGTGTGAGCTGGCTGTCGCGGGTGGCCGGGTCGTCTCCCGCAAGCAGCTCCTGGAACGCGTCTGGGGGTACGGCCACTTCGGCGGCACCAGAATGCTGGACGTCCACGTGCGCCGGCTACGGCGCAAGGTGGAGGCCGACCCGTCCGCGCCCACCCACATTCTCACCGTGCGTGGGGTGGGTTACCGCGTCTGCTGCTCGTCGCCGACCTCACGCGTCGCGGCTCCTCTCCCGACTCCCGTTCTCACGACTCCACCGCCACCATCGGGGAATCGGGCGACGCGGAACCCGCCGCCGCGGCGGACTCGACCGGGCCTCGCTATCCGTTGACGGATGACATGTCGGGGTAGCGGGTGCCCGCCACGTCCGCCCCCGCCGCGCCCAATCGCTCCGCCTCGGCGGCCGTCAACGTGATGCTGGTGGCTGCGACGTTGTCCTTCAGGTAGCCGCGCCGCTTCGTGCCAGGGATCGGCACGACGTCGTCGCCCTGGTGGTGCACCCATGCCAGCGCGAGCTGCGCGGGGGTCACGTTCTTCTCCGCGGCAAGCTTCTCGATCTCGGCGAGCACGGCGAGGTTGGCGTCGAAATTGTCGCCGTGCATCCGCGGCAGGTGCTGGCGGAAGTCGGCGGCGGCGAAGTCCGCGGCCGAGCGGAAGGTGCCGGTCAGGAAGCCACGCCCGAGCGGGCTGTAGGAGATGAACCCGATGCCGAGTTCCCGCAGGGTCGGCAGGATCTCGGCCTCCGGCTCGCGGGACCAGATCGAGTACTCGGTCTGCAGGGCCGTGATCGGGGCGACGGCGTGGGCACGACGGATGGTGGCCGGTGCCGCCTCCGAGAGCCCGAGGTACCGCACCTTGCCGGCGCTGACCAGCTCGGCCATCGCGCCGACGGTATCCTCGATCGGCGTCTTCGGGTCGACCCGGTGCTGGTAGTACAGGTCGATGTGGTCGACGCCGAGGCGACGCAGGGGGGCGTCGCAGGCCGAGCGTACGTACTCCGGACGGCCGTCGATCCCCCGCGCCGTCGGGTCGGCGGGGTCACGGATGATGCCGAACTTGGTGGCCAGCACCACCTCGTCCCGGCGGCCGATGATCGCCCGTCCCACGAGTTCCTCGTTGCGGTACGGGCCGTACATGTCCGCCGTGTCCAGCAGCGTCACCCCGAGGTCGAGCGCCCGGTGGATGGTGGCGACCGACTCGGCGTCGTCGCCAGCGCCGTAGAACTCTGACATTCCCATGCAGCCCAGACCCTGGACGGAGACCTCCAGGCCCTGGCTTCC
>NZ_CDWRCL010000010.1:0-39804 GCF_977927575.1 Frankia sp. CcCS3 | reverse complement strand
GCTTAACTTCGAAGAGCCACTATAGAGCCGCCAAGGTGATCCGAGACACACAGGCAACATCACTGGACAGAGACGAGCCGGCAAGAGAACGACCGATCCGACGATCTCAGCGACCTCGGTGATCATGACACCCGCAGAAACGGAGCCTTGCCCACGTAACCGGGCATACCCACTATGAGGGGGCGCCTCCCCGGGAAACGCCCCGCCAGCTCAGCTGAACGCCGGTTCAGCGTCGAGCGCCCGGACATCCTCCGGCACGTCGACACCACCCACCAACGCCTCGTTGACTTCACGTACTCGAGCCAGTTCTGCCTCGAGCTCCGCTACACGGGCACGAAGCCGACGCACCTCGTAAGAGAGACGCAAGTCGCCGCCGGAACCGACGTGGCCAAAAAGGGCCTTCGCCATAGTGATGGTCCTCCACGATGAGTGACCTAGTGGGTGTCAGACAGCACAAGATCCGAACAGATCAGAGTGCGCCCCAAACAATGACTCCAGGCTCCCACGTCGAGTGACCGAAAGTCAAGAGCATGCCACATGCTCCCGAGCCGGTCCGGTGAACATGTAAAAAGCGGACGGTCATCCCCACGACAGTTCCGACAACACAGCGTCTGCAACCAGTCACTTTCGCCGGAAGTCGGTCAGATCGCTCTGCGCCACCTGCCACACAGCCTCCACCCTGTCCGTCCGCCCAGGGGTGTGACCCGTCATCAACAAGTGCAGAAGGTCACGACAGGCCGGCTCCGGCCCTTCCGCAACCACCTCGACCGCCCCGTCCGGGAGGTTGGTGGCGGATCCGACCAGGCCCAGGCGCCGGCCCCGGGTACGCACGTAGTCACGAAAGCCGACGCCCTGGACAAGGCCGGCGACCCGGGCAGTGAATCGGACCACGGCGTGTCCGGACTCCCTCTGCTCCGCGGATACATCGCTCATCAGCACGGTAGGGTACTAGCCATTGTGGATACCACATACTTCCCAGACATGGCAGGCCGACCGAGAGGGACACGGCGACAGGATGATCATCGACTGGAACGGCCGGACCGGCCACGTTTCCGCCGCCGGTCCGCTGCCGTGCTACTCGCGTGTGGAGCTCTCGGCTCGGCACTCCTTCTCAGCGGTTGCGGCCAGAACTTCTCCCAGGACGGCGGCACGCTACCCGCCCCGCACGCGAGCACCGATGGTGACCGCCAGGTGACCCCGGAGCCGGTCGACAGCGCAGACAAGATTATTGGTCCTGGCTACGCCCCGCCGCGTACCGCAGGGCCTACCCAGACAGCGGTGCCCAATCTGCCGGGCGGCAAATAGTAGTCAGTACCACTCATAACTACCACCCCTACGATTCACCTCATGCCGATCGCCGGTGAGACGCGGCTGGACACCCGGTTACCCAGACCAAGATCAGCCCGCTCGCCGGCCTGGTAGCCCGCACGACCGCCGCTCCCGGAGAGCTGGCGTGTCCTTGGCGCTCGCAACCTAGGGTAGACGCTTGCCAGGTGCGCATCCACCCGCTGGCTTCGATTCGCCAGGACGACGCCCACCGACGGCGTCGTCGAGGGCCCGTCTGATCCGTTCTCCCGGGTCTGCTTCTGCTGGGTCTGCGCCCGCTCCCGGGCCATCCGCTCCGTCCTGGTCAGTCTCTCCGCCACCGCCACCGCGAAGCCGGCCATCCACGACCGACGAAACGCCCGCGGGTCCTCCCGGCGTGGCGGACGGGCGAGAGCCAACCCCTGTGCCTGCTGGACCAGCAACGAGGTAAACAACATCTGCACGCGGTGGATATCCGCATCCATCCCGAACAGATGAGCGGAGTGCCCCGTCCCCACTGCACGCTGCTCGGTCCGGTACACGAGCCGACAACCAAGCGGTGCGGCAATGCCCGCGAGCAACGAGATCTTGTCCCGGGCATAGGGCGAATCGACGGCCACCACCAGGTCAGCCGCCTCGACGCGGTGCGGCGACGCCTCCTCGACCAGCGCGCGGTCGATCCCGTACTGGGCGATCAGCTCGGCTGCCTTGCTGTTATAGGTTTCGCGGGCGGCTTCGCTCAGCCCCTCCGCCTCCGCCATCGCCAACAGCTTCCGTATACGACCGAGCAGGGCATCCGGATTCATCGCGCCTCCGTCCATGTCGCGTCGGGGGCAGGCCAGCCAACCGACGTGTCGGATGATGCCTCACCGATCCCGGCAGCCCGGTCTCGGCCCTGGACGAGGCGATAACTGTGAACGCCGCGGCAGGTCTGGCTCCCCACCGACTATCGCGGACGCCACGCCCGGCACCCCACCCGAGAGCCGCAGGCACCCGAGAGTCGCGGGATTCGAACGTGTGATCGAACCTTACCATCTGGCCCGCCCTGGGTGCGGCTGGCAGGTGGGGCAGGTGAAGCTCGACCGGTTCATGAAAGCGTCCCGGCGCACCGCGTCTCCGCATCGTGTGCACGGCCGACCCGCACGGCCGTACACCTGTAGCGACCGTTCGAACAGCCCGCTGACTCCGTCCGCCGACACGTACAGGCGGTCGAAGGACGTACCGCCCGCCTCGAGAGCCGCGGTCATCACCGTCCGCGCGCAATCCAGCAGCCTGCCGACCTCCGCCCGAGTGAGGGTCTCGGTCGGCCGCGCGTAGTGCAGCTTCGCGGCCCACAGGGCCTCGTCCGCGTAGATGTTCCCGACCCCGCTGACAAGTGTCTGATCGAGCAGGGCCCGCTTCACGCCGGTACGGCGTCGACGCATCCTCTCCGTGACGAGGCGCTCGTCGAAGGCGAGGTCCAGGGGATCCCTGGCGATGTGCGCGACGGGAGCAGGCAGATCCGCTTCCCCCACCGCGACCGCCAGGCCACCGAAGGTACGTTGATCCACAAATCGCAGTTCGCGTCCTCCGTCCGTGAAGACGAACCGGATCCGCAGATGCTTCTGGTCGGGGGTGGCGGGTGGAACGACGAGCAACTGTCCGCTCATCCCGAGATGGGCGATCAGCGCATCCCCCTGGGCCGGATGACCTGGGGGCAGGGCAGGCGGAGACATCTCGGCCAGCACGGCAGCTGATTCCTCCTCCGGTGGTTCTTCTGGAACCACCGGAGCGCACGCCGCATGGTCTACCGGCGGCTGAAGCACCAGCCACAGATACTTGCCGCGACGTCGTGCCGCCGTTATCCGGCAGCCGACGAGCAGCGCCGAAAAGTCGGCGGCACCGGCCAGATGACGGCGCACCGCACGAGGATGGTGGACGTCAACCGATGCGATGACGCGACCGACGACACCACGTTCCAGACCGCGGCGAACAACCTCTACTTCGGGGAGTTCTGGCATGATCTCCGGTCATCGGGCCGGGTCAGTGGGATGACACCGGACCCTCGACGTGGCTCGATGAATCTGTCGCCACCACTGAGGAAGCGAATCGAGGCAACGGGTGATCATCCGCTCTCACGGGCCCGAGACCCGATCGTGATCGAGGCCGCCGATGGCGGACTTCTCGTGATCTCCGCCGACGACATCCACGCCCGAACCGTCCTCCCGCCCCAGGGCCGACCGTTCCTCGAGAACCGCGAAAGCCGCGGCGGCCGCCCGCTGCTCAGCCTCCTTCTTACTTCCCCCTTCGCCCTCGCCCAGTGGCTCTCCCGCGATCCTCGCGTAGGCGGTGAACCGCTTCGCGTGGTCCGGACCGGCCTCCTCGACGACATATTCAGGCGGTCCGAGAGCCAGCACCGCCGTCTGTTCCTGCAGTGAGGTCTTCCAGTCAAGCCCTGCGCCCCGGCCGGCGGCCTCGTCCAGCAGGGGATCGAAGAGACGGTGCACGAAACCGGAGGCCACGTCGAAGCCTGAGGACAGATAGACCGCCCCGATGATGGCCTCGAGGGTGTCGGCGAGAATGCTCGCCTTGTTGCGTCCCCCGGTGGTCTCCTCCCCCCGGCCCAGCAGTAGGTACGGACCGAGCCCGGTGGGTCCGATCCCCCGTGCCACGTCCGCGAGAGCCCGCATGTTCACAACCGAGGCCCGCTGCTTGGCGAGCTGCCCCTCGGGAAGATCCGGGTGGCGGATGAACAATGCCGCCGTCACCACCAGACCAAGCACCGCATCGCCCAGGAACTCCAGGCGTTCGTTGGTGGGCAGGCCGCCCTTCTCGTAGGCGTAGGAGCGGTGGGTGAGTGCGCGGTCGAGCAGCTCGGGGTCGATGGCGACCTCGAGTACCTCGATCAGGCCGTCCCGCGGCGGCGGGGGTGGCAACTGGCGGGTCATCCGACCAGCCCGGCCAAGGCCCGGCGATGCGCCACCAAGGTCGCCATCGCCGCTCGGGTCCGAGAAGCCAGGTCCACACGGACCGCGGCCGACGCCGCCCTCAGCGCCGCGAGCAGCCCGACTGCCTGGCTGTCGCCGGCTTCACCCGGCGCCCGCTCCGCGTGGACCGCGACACCATCGACCCCCAGCACGATCGTTCCCCCCCGCACATCAGGATCTTCCAACGTTCCCCATCCCGGATCCAGACCGGCCCTGGGCGGGTGCCCCGTACCCCGATGAGATTCCCACCATCGCATCCCCCGGATGACGGACATCAGGACATCTCCGGTGAATCCGTCGGTGACCGCCACGTCGACTCCGCGGCGATGATCGATCCTCTGGCCGTCGCCCGGCTCGCCCGTCCACGGAGCCGCGAGGAGCCGATCAGCCGTCAGCGGGCCGACATAGTGCAGATCAAGCGATCGGAGCAGCTCGTCGGCGGCTCGCCGCAAGGTGTCGGGGATCGCTGGACGCGCCGTCAGAAGCCCGACGCGAGGAGCGTCGACGGCGAAGCGAACCGCGGCGTACGCGCTGCCCGCGACCGCGAACTGGGCGAGTTCGTCCGCCGTCACATCAACCGTCGCCCCCGCGTCACACAGCACGACGGGGGCATTCGACCCGCCGACAATCGAGGCGAGGGTGGCCCGCGTCGCCCCGGGTAGCAGACCGTAGGTGAACTGAGCCGAGGCGACCACGGCTTCGGCCGGGGCTACCGAGACCATCGCATCGGCATGTCCGTCGCGGACCAGGCGCGCCGCTACCCGGACGCCGGAGTCCCGACGTGCTCGCACTTCACGCAATGCCTCCGGGCCCGCCGAAACGCCGCGAGCGGCCGTGGCGAGCAGAACGCGCTCGCCTGGCACAATTCCCAGGCGAGCAAGGTCATCCCGGACGGCGTCACCGGATGTCACCAGAGTGAGCACCAGATGCGGATCGGCGTCGAGCGCACTGGGCAATGTCTCGAGGAGAGGCCCGGAAGGGGACCCCTCCCCCACCAGGTCAACAGCGATACGTGTCACACCGGGTCAGACGTCAAGCACCTGACGGTCGTTGTACCGGCCGCACGTGCCACAGACGGTGTGCGGCCGGATCACGTGCCCCCGCGAGCACTTTGCGAGGGTCGGCACCTTGGCCTTCCACTGCGAACGCCGGGACCGGGTGTTGCTGCGCGAGGTGCGCCGCTTCGGGACGGCCACTATTCCTTCTCCTTGCTCTCATGAGGGTCGGTGCGACCCTTCTCGGTTCCCGTTGCTCCGCTGTCGGCCAGCGCGGACAGCGCCGCCCATCTCGGGTCGGATCGCGCATGGGAATGTCCAGGCTCGACATCGTCGAGACGCACCCCGCAGTCCACGCAGAGTCCCGCACAGTCCGGGCGGCAGATGGGTGACAGCGGAAGGTTGAGCACCAGGGCATCCCGCACCACGGGCTCGATGTCCGCATGATCATCGATTAGTACCCGAGCGTCTTCGTCGTCACCCAGGTCCACGGCTCGGTCAGGGTAGTAGAACAGCTCGCGAAACTCGACCATGCTGGCCTCAGACACGTCGTCCAGGCAGCGCGCACATTCACCCCGAAGCGGCGCCACGACGGTCCCGCTGACCAGAACACCCTCGATCACCGATTCGAGACGCAGGTCCAAGGTGGCGCTCGCGCCAGCCGGCACCCACATCATCTCGGTTCCGAGACCGGCGGGAAGTTCCGCCTCCGCCCGGACAAGCCGCATCGACCCGGGCCGCCGACCGAGCTCACGGGTGTCCAGCACAAGGGGACCCTTCGGGGTCCGACGGCGAGAGTGGGATCCAGTCATGGCGGCAGTCAAATTCACATCTACGTCAATGTCAGGAAGCCCGGCCGAAACAGGGCCTTCGTGGTGGTATAGCTACCCGGCGTCGCTGACGACGGAGGCGGCCCGGCGTCGACGGCGCCCTGGACCCTCCCAGAGGCCTGGACCCTCCCAGAGGATCGACGAACAGACTCCAGCCAGTCAGCTACTGCGAGCCGGTCAGCTACCGAGCCGGCTAACTACCGAGCCGGTCAGCTACTGCGGTCCTAGCCTATCCGATCGGCGCCGCGGACGATCCGATCAGGCTGCCGAGATCTCCGGGCACCCGAGCCCGGCGGGCGGCGGACCTCCGCCCAGGAACCCACTCGGGCACCGCTCACCCCCCCCGCGACCGGCCCGGAGCCCGGACGGTCGGGAACGGCGGGAGAGCCCGGCGGAAGTCGGTCGGCGGCTACCCACCCGGCGGGAGTTACTGAGCGAGACGCTCACGGAGCTGTTTGAGTACCACATCGGGTACCAGCCCCGACACATCGCCCCCGTAACGCGCGACCTCCTTCACCAGGCTGGAGGACAAAAAAGCGTATTGCGGGTTCGTGCTCATGAAAAGAGTCTCCACGCCCGCAAGCGAATTGTTCATCTGCGCCATCTGAAGCTCATAGTCGAAGTCGCTGACCGCACGCAGTCCTTTGACGATCGACTGGATACCCCTGCTCCGACAAAAATCGACGATCAGCCCGTGGGACGCATCCACCAGGACGTTGGACGGCGCCATCGGATGATCACGCAGGGCCTCCCTGATGAGCTCCATCCGCTCGTCGACGGTGAACAAGGTGACTTTGTTCTTGTTGATCGATACGGCGACCACGACCTCATCGAAGAGTCTGCTCGCTCGGACGATGATGTCGAGATGACCGTTGGTGATCGGATCAAATGAACCGGGACAGGCTGCCCTCCTCATGATCGAATACCGTACCAGAGAGCGCCCTCCCCGTACCTCCGGTCGCGCAGCGCACACAACCCGTCAGGCCAGGCGACCGGGCCCGAGCGGTGCGATCTTTCGACAACGCAGACACTGTCCGCAGTCAACCAGGCGGCCGCCAGCAGCTTTGACAGCACTTCGCCGAGTTCCGAGTCGCGCATCGCGTACGGCGGATCGAGGAAAACCACGTCGTAGGGATTACCCGAGGCGTTCTGCACCACACGCTCTACCGCGGCTTGCACGATCTTCGCGCCCGACAGTCCCATCGCTGTCACGTTCCGCCGCAGAGTGCGTATCACGACCGGATCGCGGTCAACGAGAAGGGCATGAGCGGCACCCCGAGACAGCGCTTCCAGACCGACCGCACCAGATCCGGCATAAAGATCGGCAACCCGAGCGCCCCGCAGATCCAGGCAGGTCGACAAGGTGTTGAACAATCCCTCACGGGCACGTTCCGAGGTCGGACGGGTGGTTGTCCCGGGTGGAACCACGAGCCGCCGACCACCCGCGGTCCCACTGATGATGCGCGTCATCGGGCCACCCGGTCATCCCTTCTCGAGGAAGGCGACACTGGTGTCGTCGAGAACCGCGTCGAGCAGCCGGCGCAGTGCGGGATGCCGGTCCAACCCGGGGTCGTCGTCAACCAGGCGACCGGCCTCCGCGCGTGCGTCGCGGATCAGGTCCTCGTCACGAAGAAGTTCCAGGAGCTTCAGGGATCGTCGCCCGCCGGACTGAGCGGCCCCAAGCACATCGCCCTCCCGACGCTGCGCGAGGTCGAGACGGGCCAGCTTCGCCCCGTCGCTGGTGGCGGCGACCGCGCTGAGCCGCTCCCAGGCGGGGGATCCCGGCTCGGCCGCTGTATGCAGAAGACACCAGCCGGGCGCGGTGCCCCGGCCGACCCTCCCGCGCAACTGGTGCAGCTGGGACACACCGAACCTGTCCGCGTCCAGGACGACCATCACTGTTGCGTTCGGTACGTTCACTCCCACCTCGATGACGGTGGTGGCGACCAGCACGTCGACCTCGCCGGCCGCGAATCGGTTCATGGTGGCCTCCCGCTGCCCGGGTGCGAGACGACCGTGCAGTGGTTCAACCCTGAGATCCGCAAGATCGCCATCCACCAGCAGGGGCAGCACCTCACACACTGTCGCAGCTGGTCGGGACGCTCGCGGATCCGGACCAGCCGCCGAGGATCCGGCGGGGTCATCCTCCCCGCACTCATCCTCCCCGCCCGCACCGATCCGGGGACACACGACATAGGCCTGATGCCCGGCGGCCACCTCATCGCGGATTCGTCCCCACATCCGATCCGTCCAGGATCTCTGGCTCGCCGGCACCACGAACGTCCCGATGGGAGAGCGTCCCGCCGGCAGTTCAGTGAGCTCGGAGACTTCGAGATCACCGAACACGGTCATCGCGACCGTCCGGGGAATCGGCGTCGCGGTCATCACAAGAAGGTGGGGAGGACGTCGTCCACGCGCTCGCAGCGTGTCCCGCTGTTCGACGCCGAAACGATGCTGTTCGTCAACGACGATCAGACCAAGATCGCTAAAGATCACCTCATCGTGCAGCAGGGCATGAGTGCCGACCACCAGACCGGTGGAACCGTCTGCGATCTCCGCCAGAGCCTCCCGCCGCGCACGCGCCCCCATCGATCCGGTGACCAACGTCACCCGCGTGGCCCGATGATCGGCTCCTAGTTCTCCTGCCCGGGCCAGGTCGCCGAGCATCTCCCGGAGGCTTCGGCTGTGCTGAGCGGCAAGAGTTTCGGTGGGCGCCAGGAGTACCGCCTGACCGCCCGTGTCGACCACGGTGAGCATCGCCCGCAGGGCGACCAGTGTCTTGCCCGAACCCACCTCTCCCTGCAGCAGGCGATGCATCGGAACGGGCCGACCGATCTCGGCCGCGATCGTCTTCCCCACCTCGCGCTGGCCCGTCGTGAGGGGGAAGGGCAGAGCGGCGTCGAACGCCGTCAGTAGACCATCCGGACGCTGCGGCCGGGGTGTCGTCGCCATCGCCTCCACCTCACGACGCCGTTGGGCCAACGCCACCTGCAACACCAGAGCCTCATCCCAGGTGAGGCGCCGACGACCGGAGGCGATCTCACCACGGTTCGCGGGCTGGTGAACCAGCCGGAAGGCCTCGGCCAGAGCGGGCAGGCGGTACCGGCTGCGGAGATCGTCCGGCAGCGGATCCTCGACGGGATCGAGAGAGTCCAACGCCAGCCGGACGCACCTCGCCAGCGTCCAGCTCGGCACCTTGGCGGAGGCGGGGTAGATCGGAACCAGCGCGTTCGCGAACGGCGCACCGCTGGCGGCTTCCCCGCTCTCCTCGGGTTCGAGGAGCTGGACCTCCGGGTTGGTCAGCTGACGCCGCCCGCGGAACTCGTCGACCTTGCCGGCGAACAGCGCGGTCGTCCCGGGACGGAGGTCACGCTCCCGCCAGCTCTGATTGAAGAAGGTCAGCGACAGTGAATGCCGGCCGTCCGTCACCGTCACGCGCACCATCGACTTCCGGGTGCCGCGCATCGGGCGGCGTTCTGTCTTCTCGACCCGGGCCTGGACCGTCACCGTCTCACCGACGACGAGGTCCGCGAGGTCCGTCAGCTCGCCTCTCTCGTGGTACCGGCGGGGCAGGTGCCCCAGCAGATCACCAACCAGCCTCAGCTCCAGGCCATCGGCCAAGAGGGCGGCGGCACGCGCGCCGACGAGAGCCTTCAGGGGCGTGTCGAGGTCGACCACATCACCGATAGTGCACCGGACCACCGACAGTACCGAGGCCCACCGGCTCCCGCCGCATCATCTGGGCCACAGAAGGTGGGGTAACCTCAAGCGGGTCATCGCTACGCGCGTCCCCCGGCGGCGCCGTCGGGGTTGCGGGTTCCGGGTTGCGTACGATCCTGGTTCTGAGTCCCCTGACGTCCCGGGCACGCCTACCGGGACCAGTACTACTTCGACTTCGGCTACTACTTCGACGGAGTGTTTCTCGTGTCTTCGGTGTGTGACGTCTGCGGCAAGGGGCCGGGCTTCGGTATGTCGGTCTCCCACTCCCACCGACGCACGCGCCGTCGGTGGAACCCCAACATCCAGACCGTGCGCACGGTCGTGGGCGGGACCCCCAAGCGGCTGAACGTCTGCGCTTCCTGCATCAAGGCGGGCAAGGTCTCTCGCGCCTGAGCCCTCCGGCCGGAGGGGGCGACACCGGACGCGGGCCTCCCGCGGACGTCGAGGCGGAGCACGGCCACATCCACGTCGGGTACGGTGCCGGTCACCGACGCCGATCCGTTAGTGTCCCGGCATGGCAGGCTCCAGGCGTCGGATTCGGCTCGCCCTCCTGTTCGGTGGCCGCAGCACCGAACACGCGATTTCCTGTGTATCGGCCAGCGGCGTACTGCGAGCCCTGGATCGTGACGTCTACGACGTCGTCCCGGTCGGCATCGACATGCATGGCCGCTGGGTCATGCTGCCGGACGACCCGACCGCCCTCGCGGTGACGGGAGACCGGCTGCCCGCCGTCGTCGCGGCCCGCGGTGAGAGCGTCGTCCTGGCCGCGGATCCGACGACGCCCGGTCTGCTGCCGCGCCGCCCCCGCGGCGGCCTCGACGCTGCCAGGAGCACCCTCGGGAGCGGCGACACCCTCGGGGACATCGACGTGGTCTTCCCGCTGCTCCACGGCCCCTTCGGGGAGGATGGGACGGTCCAGGGCCTCCTGGAGATGGCCGGCCTGCCCTACGTCGGCTCCGGGGTGTTCGCCAGCGCGGCCGCCATGGACAAGCAACACATGAAGGCACTGCTGCGGGCCGCCGGCCTTCCCGTCGGGTCCTACGCCGTCCTGCGGGCCGGTGACACGCTCACCGGGGCCGACCAGGAACGGCTGGGGCTGCCCGTCTTCGTGAAGCCCGCGCGCGGCGGGTCGAGTATCGGGATCAGCCGGGTCGATGCCTGGGCGGACCTGGACACCGCGATCAAGGCAGCCCGCGCCAGCGACCCCAAGGTCCTGGTGGAGTCGGCGATCGTCGGCCGCGAGATCGAGTGCGGGGTCCTCGGAACTCTGGACGGCCCCGGTGCCGAGGCGAGCGTGCCCGCCGAGATCATCGTCACATCTTCGGCCGGCTTCTACGACTTCGAGGCCAAGTACATGTCCGACGCCACCCACTTCGACGTCCCGGCCAATTTGCCCCACGCGGTACGGGAGGAGGTGCGGAGAGTGGCAATCGCGGCATTCGAGGCCTTGGACTGCGCCGGGCTCGCGCGGGTTGACATGTTTGTCACGGCTGACCACCATGTGATCATCAACGAGGTCAACACGATGCCCGGTTTCACCCCTACCTCGATGTTCCCGCGGATGTGGGAGGCGAGCGGGGTCACCTATCCGCAGTTGGTGGACCGGCTCGTCAGGCTGGCCCTGCGCGACGGAGCGGGGCTGCGCTGACCGCCCGGCACCTCACGCCACCCGGGCCCGTGACGGCGCAGAGGCGTTCCGCCGGGCGGAATGGCCGGGAGCTCGTCTCAGGATGTCGTCGACCTGCTGTGCGCCCGCACGGCGGGGGCGACCGAGACGAGTACCTCGAACGCCTGCACGTCGGCGGGCAGGATGAGAACCACCTGGGGCTGCCGCGTCGGAGTGGAATAGCGCACCGTCGTCCCGCCCAGGTCCTCGGCAAACCACCCCACATCGTCGACGACGGACAGCATCGCATCGGGACGGTAGCTTGCCGGAAGACCCGACGCGCCGCAGGTGAGCACCACCGGCGTCGCGCCGTAGGCCGCTGCCGTGGTCTGCGGGGGGTCCAGTGCCCGGCGGTCGAGGTCGTCCCCGAGCGACGGGGGAAGGTCGTGGACCAGGTCCACGCACGACGAGCGGGCCGACTCCGCGGGAATCGGCACGTTGGTCAGCCGGATCGATCCGGGACCGCCGCATCCGACCAGCGCGAGCAGGACCCACGAGGCGACGAACACCGGAGACCGACCTGACCGCCCCGGCCGGCGCCTGCCCCCTGCCGGGCGCCCGCCCCACTCGGCTTGCTCACCACCGGTGGCCATGTCCCGATTCTGGCGCGCCACCGGCGTCACCGGGTCCCCCCGTCCCGGAGCCGACCTGACCCACGTCGGGACGGAGAAGCTCAGAAGTGAACAACCGGGCAGGTCAGCGTGCGGGTGATGCCGTCGACCGACTGCACTCTCGCCATGACCATCTTCCCGAGGTCGTCGACGGTGGCCGCCTCCGCCCGGACGATGACGTCATAGGGGCCGGTGACGTCCTCGGCCTGAGTGACCCCGGGGATCTGCTCGATCTCCTTGGCAACCGAGGAGGACTTGCCGACCTCGGTCTGGATAAGGATGTACGCGTGGACCACAGACGCTCCCTCGTCGGACGTCGACAGCCCGTCGAGCAGAACTACGGGCCGACAGAAGGTAACAGGCAAACGGCCCGGATGAGAGCCTCCGAGGTCGAGGAATTTACTCAGATCGGCCGGCGGCGACCGACTGAGGGGTCGCCCGGCCTCATCCGGAACCCCAATCGTGGGGGTCAGCTGGTCGGCTCGGTACCCGGTTGTGATGGCAACCACGACGACGCTACCCAGAGCGATGAATAGGAGACACGCGAACGCTCGGAGTATCCGGAGCGAGCCGCCGCCGGGACCGAGCCCCGCCCCGCCCCGCGTACTGACGATCGCCGGATCGGATTCGGGCGGCGGCGCGGGCATCCAGGCGGATCTCAAGACGATGCTCGCCCTCGGCGTCCATGGCATGAGTGCGATCGTCGCGGTGACGGCACAGAATTCCCTGGGCGTCCATGGTGTGTGGGATCTCCCTCCGGAAGCGGTCCGAGCCCAGATCAGAGCGGTCGTGGCGGACATCGGGGTCGACGCGGTGAAGACGGGGATGCTCTCCTCCGCCGCACTGGTCTCGTTGGTCGCCGCCGAGCTCTCGCGGCTCGACGTGCCCGTCGTGGTCGATCCGGTCAGCGTCTCCAAGCACGGCGACCCCCTGCTGGCCCCGGAGGCGGTCGAGGTGGTCCGTACGGAGCTCATGCCCCGTGCCACCATCGCCACACCGAACCTCGACGAGGTACGTCTGCTGACCGGGGTGGAGGTGCGGGACATCGCCGGCCTGCCCAGAGCCGCCGAGGCGATGCTCGCCCTGGGCCCGCGCTGGGTGCTGGTGAAGGGCGGGCATCTTCCCGGCGACGCGGTCGACCTGCTCACCGACGGGACCACCGAGGTCGTCCTCCGAAGCCCCCGCCTGGACCGGCGGCACACCCATGGCACCGGCTGCACGCTGGCCTCCGCGATCGCCGCGCACCTGGCGCAGGGGCGTGGTCACGCCGAGGCCGCACAGTCCGCCAAGGCCTACGTCAGTGGCGCCCTGGCCAGCGGCTTTCCGCTCGGCGCGGGGATCGGCCCGGTAGACCATGGCTATCGTCACCGTAGGTAGCGGCCTGAGAGTCGGGCTCGGGCCGCGCCGGTGGCGTCTGGTTCAATCGCCCCGCCGCACGTGACCTGACGCACGTCACGCATCCGCATCATCACCGTGGAGGTAGCCCGTGGGGGCGCACAGCTCGGGAGTGGTACCATCCACCAGCACGGACCGAAGATGGTACCGCATCGTCGGCGGTGCTCCGCTCACCGGCTCGGTCGAGGCGTCCGGGGCCAAGAACTCGGTCACCAAGCTGCTCGTCGCCACCCTCCTCACGCCAGAGCCGTGCACCCTGACCCGGGTGCCTCGGATCGCCGAGGTCGACGTGGTCTTGGGCATGCTCGCCGAACTCGGCACTCAGGTGGAGTGGCTGGACGAGCACACTGTGCGACTCGCCACCGAAAAGATCATCGACGCGTCGCTGTCCGAGGCCTACTCCGGGGTCAACCGGATACCGATCCTGATGATGGGCCCGCTCCTGCACCGCGTCGGCGAAGCCGTGATCCCGCTGCCCGGCGGTTGCCGGATCGGCAAGCGCCCCGTCGACTTCCACCTCGCCGGCCTGCGTGCCATGGGTGCAGAGATCGTCGAGCAGATACGTTCCGTCCAGGTCAAGACGCTGGGTCTGCACGGCACCCATGTCGCACTGCCGTTCCCGAGCGTCGGCGCGACCGAGAACCTGCTCCTGGCCGCGGTCCGGGCACAGGGTACGACCGTCATCTCGAATGCGGCGGTGGAACCCGAGGTCATCGACCTCATCATGTTCCTGCAGCAGATGGGCGCCCTCGTCGACGTGGAAGTCGACCGCACGATCGTGGTGCAGGGGGTCGGCGCACTGCGGGGAGCCACCCACGCCCCGATCCACGACCGCATCGAAGCGGCGTCCTTCGCCTCGGCCGCGGTGGCCACCGACGGCAGGGTGGAGGTGGTCGGTGCCCGCCAGGAACATCTGGCGACCTTCCTCAACCACCTCCGCCGGCTCGGTGGCGAGTTCGAGGTCACCCCGCGGGGAATGACCTTCTTCCGGGCCCGGCCGTTGACCGCGTCACATGTGCAGACCGACGTGCACCCCGGGTTCATGACCGACTGGCAGCAGCCCCTGGTCGTCCTGCTCACCCAGGCCGGGGGTGCCTCCGTGATCCACGAGACGATCTACAAGGACCGGTTCGGGTACACCAGACAGCTGGCCGAGATGGGCGCCGACATCGCCCTGTCGACCCTGTGCCTCGGTGGGAAGGCCTGCCGGTTCGCGTCCCGGGACTTCGAGCATTCGGCGGTCGTGAGCGGGCCGACCTCCCTCACCGGCGGTGATCTGGCGATCCCCGACCTGCGCGCCGGCTTTGCCTACGTGCTGGCCGCGCTGGTGGCCGACGGCACCAGCGTCATCCGCGGGACCCGTTTCCTCGAACGCGGTTACGAGGACCCGGTGGGTAAGTTGCGCTCGATCGGAGCGCTCATCGACACGCAGGCCGTGGGTTCGCCCCCCGGCACCGACCACGCCCCGGCCTGACCGGAACGATGGTGCTGCCGGGCCAGGCGCGGGCAGGTCAGGCGCGCGGGCAGGTCAGAGACGGAGCCGGTACTCCGGGCCCGGCTCCCGACTCATCAGATCCTTGACGGCCTCCATCGGAGGAAGACCCTCATAGAGGACCCGTTCGACCTGACGGGTGATCGGCATGGAGACGCCCAGGTCATCGGCCATGGCGAGCAGGGGGCGGCAGGAGCGCACCCCCTCGGCGACCTGCTGCTGTTCGGCCTCCACCTGCGCGAGCGTGAGGCCACGCCCGAGTTTCTCGCCGAAGGTGCGGTTGCGCGAGAGCGGGGAGCCGCAGGTCGCCACGAGATCCCCCAGTCCCGCCAGTCCCGCGAAGGTCATCGGATCGGCACCCAGCGCGACCCCGAGTCGGAGGGTCTCGGCCAGGCCGCGCGTCATCAACGAGGCGAGGCTGTTGGTGCCGAAACCCATTCCCTCCAGCATGCCGGCAGCCAGCGCGATGATGTTCTTGATCGCTCCGCCCAGCTCGCAGCCGATCACGTCGGTGTTGGTGTAGGGGCGGAAATAGGCCGTCCAGCACGCCGCCTGGACGGCCTCCGCCGTGCTCGTCGAGGTACTGGCGATCACAGTCGCCGCCGGCTGCTCGGCGGCGATCTCGGGCGCCAGATTCGGACCGCTCACCACCGCGATCCGGTCCGGCGACACGCCCGTGACCTGCGTGATGACCTCGCTCATCCGCAACTGACTGCCCACCTCCACCCCCTTCATCAGACTGACGTAGACGGCGTCGGGCCCAATCAGGGGCGCCCATCCCACGAGGACGGAGCGCAGCGCCTGAGACGGTACGGCCAGCACCACGAACTCCGCGCCGGCCAGCGCCTCCCCCGCGTCGGACATCGCGCGCACCCGGTCCGGCAGCTGGATCGCCGGCAGATAGCGCGGATTGACATGGCGGGTGTTGACCGCCCGGACGATCTCAGGGTCACGGGCGACCAGGTTGACCCGCGCTCCGGCATCCGCGAGGACCTTCGCGAACACGCTTCCCCAGGACCCGGCCGTAAGCACCGCGGCCCGTCTCACCTCGTCCCCCGGGAAACGTCCGGCCGAGCGCGGGGAGCGATCGCAACCCCGACGATGGGTACGAGGAAGGCGACACCGATCGAGGCGTTTTCTACCTTGTGGCGGGAATCGACAATAATTGTGCCCTCCGGATGGATCGCGCGCATGGTACCGACGTCCGGCCGGCTGGACACCTCGCACCTCGCATCCCGCCGCGTCCTCACTCTGACCGTAGACGCCGATCTGACGGGTACCACGCAGGATGCGCCGCATGCCGGGGACGCGCCACGGCTCCGGCGTTCAGCCCGCGCCCGGAGGACCCGGGGCACCACGGGGTCGGCATGGCCTATGGTCGCCTTCGTGTGGCTCCCACGAAACGGAGTGTCCTGGACAGTCGTGCTGCCGCTGAAGAACCTCACCCGGGCGAAGACCCGGCTGGACCGCCCCGACCGGAGCCGGCTGGCCCTTGCGATGGTCTTGGACACGGTGACGGCGGTACTTGAGTCCGAGACCAGTCTGGTCGGCGCCGTGATGATCGTGACGAACGATCAGACGGCCGACCACGCTCTGTCGGCTCTCCCCAATCTCCACTATATCGGCGCAGATCGACCGGACCTTTCCCCGGCTGCGAGGGGTGCTCGGCTCGTCGTGATTCCGGACGAACCCGACCGAGGTCTCAATCCCGCCCTGGTGCACGGCGCCGCGCTGGCCTCGGCCCGCTGGCCCACCCGTGCGGTGGCTGCCCTCTCCGCCGACCTTCCCGCGCTGCGCCCCCCCGAGCTGCATCAGGCGCTGTCCGAGGCGAGCCAGCACCGTCGCGCGGTTCTCGCCGACGCGGCCGGAACGGGAACCGTTCTGCTGACCGCGTCGGCCGGCGCCATCCTGCAGCCCGCATTCGGACCACACAGTCACGCCACGCACCGTCGCTCCGGAGCGGTGGATCTGACGGGAACCCTCGGTGGCTCGGTACCGGGACTGCGACGTGACGTCGACACGCTGGCGGATCTGGCGCAGGCCCGGGACCTGGGGGTGGGCTGGGCCACCAGGGCGACGCTGACCGCCGGGTATCACTCCCCGCTCGCGGCGGAGGACTCCGGCGGACCCGGCGGCGAACCGGGCACCTCGGCGGAGCCAGGGCTGTCCGTACCGCCGGGGATCGTAGGCGGAACCCAGCGCCGGATCGTGAGCGACGCGAGCGGACCAGGTCGGGCGAAGAAGTATCCCTGACCCAGCTCGCAACCCAGCTCCTCGAGCTCGGCGATCTGTCCTTCCCGCTCGATGCCCTCAGCCACGACGACGGCACCGAGGGCGTGCGCGAGACTGATCATCGATCGACGCATCGTCGCCACCCGGTGTCCGTCCCTGGGCAGTTCGAGCAGCGTCCGATCGAGCTTCACGACGTCCACCGGCAGTTGATGGAGGGCGGCCAATGTGCTGTGGCCGGCACCGACGTCGTCGAGCGCGACCGCCACCCCCAGCGCACGAACCTCGTTCAGCACCTCGCGTGCGCCGCGCAGATCGTCGATCCGGCTCGTTTCGGTGATCTCGACCACCAGCCTGCCCGGGTCGAATCGACTGGCCGCCAGCGCCTGGGCGACGCTGTCGAGCAGCATGGTGTCGGCAACCCTGCTGGCTGAGACGTTCACGTGCAGCCGCAGTGCCGAGGCCGGGTACGCCACGGCGACCTCCGCGCAGGCCTGGGTGAGGACCATGTCGTCGAGGGCGCCGACGATGCCGCCGTCCTCCGCGGCCGCAACAAAGGTGCCCGGTGGCACCGGTCCACGCCCCGGCTCCGTCCATCGGGCGAGCGCCTCCAAGGCGACCGGACTGCGATCGCGCAGCCGCACGATGGGCTGGTAGTGCACGTCGAAGCCGGCCGACCGTCCTCCCCTGCGCAGGGCGGTGGCGAGGGCGTCGGCGAGGTGCGTGCCGGCGCTGGGCGGGCACAGCCCGGGCCGGTAGACCACCAGACGGTTCTTTCCCGTTCGTTTTGCCGTGTGGACGGCTGTGTCGGCCCGCCGGAGCAGCGCCTCGGTGGTCTCCTGGGTCCGACGCGCGACGACCAGCCCCACACTCCCGCGGACCGGCCAGAGGTGACCGGCGGCCGGCGCCGGCTGGCGCAGCGCGGCCAGGACCCGTTCGGCAACGGTCTCGGGCAGTTCCCGCCCACCGTCCAACAGCACGGCGAACTCGTCGGAGCCGAGCCTCGCCACAGTGTCCGACGTGCCTACGCAGTGTCGTAGCCGTTGCCCGACCGCGCGCAGCAGATGATCACCCGCGGCGTGCCCGAGGCTGTCGTTGACGACCCGGAAGTCGTCGAGGTCGCAGTACAGAACGGCCACGTCACGGCCGTCGTGGCGGCTCGCGGCGAGGGCGTCGGTGAGCCGCTGCTGGAACAGGGTGCGGTTGGCCAGCTCGGTCAACGGGTCATGGGATGTCCAGTGCCGCACCTCGTGTTCGGCCTCGCAGACCCGGCTCGCCAACCGCTGACTCGTCCGCAGGGTCGTCAGCTGCCGGACGAGGACGGTGAGGACGAGCGTCGCACCCCCGATGATCTCGATCGGATCGAGAACGACTCCGCCGTGGGCCCGCCCCAGCAGAAGCGCCGCGACCACGGCCGCGGCGACATAGGGTACCGCCGGCCACAGCCATCCGAGCAGTTCGCCGCGAACAGGCCATCGGCGGGGCCGGCGGCCGTTCTCCCGGCCGTCCTCCCGGCCGGCACGCGATGCCGCAAGAACGATCAACAGGGCGCCGGCGACCGAGCAGGAACCCGTCATCGTGGGATCACCGTCGTCGAGCTGAACGATCCACACGCCGACGACCGCGAGGCACACCAGTCCGGTTCCGGCGATCGCGATGGCGGGCAGATCCACCGGCTGCCGGAAGCCTGCCACGTGCAGGAATACGAGGATCAGCAGGAGCACGACGATCGGATGCGCAACCGCGAGGAGATGCTCCACCGGCTGCGGCGGGCGGGAGGAGTCCACTTCGTCGATCCCGGCGAGCACCCCGGACCAGGCGAGCAGGAACAGGGAGTTGCCGAGTATGACCTCGTCGAACGCGGTGGCCGGACTGGCGCGCGGATAGGCGGCGCCCGCCCCCTCGCCGCCCGCCCCGGCGACGCGGGTGAGCCGCGGGGAACTCGGCGGCCAGCGGTTGGTGCCCCCAGCGAGGCCAGCCATCCCTGCCGGCGCCAGCACGCCCGCGCGCGGTCGTGATCGACGCGCCCGACCCGCGGGAACAGCCGCGAAGGCGGCGAGCGCGAGGACCGGCATGGCGAGTTGGCCGACGTCGGTGAGATACCCGGCATCCGTCGCGGTCCGCCCTCCGACCGATGCCCCGTCCCAGCGGTGCAGCATCCATCCGGCCTGTCCGACCGTCCAGGTCGTCAGCGCGAAGGACAGCCATACCAGCCAGCGGCCCCGTACTCGACCGAGACGGCGACCGGCCCGGGCACAACTTAGTGTCGCGGTCAGGCCCGCGGCGATCGCGGCGGCGTCGACGAGCATCCCTCGTCCTGTCCTCCTCCCCCTGCGCCGGCCGCCTGGGGCAGTCGGCCACCTGGGGCAGAGGGATCCGACCGGACCACGGAAACGGCCGGCTACATCACGACAAGATACAAACGAGCGCGACGGCGCCCCTCGGCACCGTAGCGCGTGATCGCTATATCACAAAGAGTAGGCGGATACCTCGCGTGCCGCGCGGTCTCTGCCAGCGTCCGGATCGGGGTCAGACCGGCGATACGGGTCCCATCCGGCCCCCCGCTGCCAGAGATGCCGGATCGACGCTGCCGAGTCCATCGGGGGCTGGCACCATCTACAGGCATGAGCGAGCTGCTGGCGACCCATCCTGAACAGCCTCAGCGCAAGGCCCGCAGTGGCCTGCTCGAGCCTCTGGAGACGCCGCGCCAGCCGGCGCCGTCCGACCTGCCCGCCGGCCGCTTCATCAACCGGGAGGCGTCCTGGCTCGACTTCAACGCCCGGGTCCTCGCGCTCGCCGAGGACGTGTCCACGCCCCTGCTGGAGCGCGCGAAGTTCCTGGCGATCTTCGCCAGCAACCTGGATGAGTTCTTCATGGTCCGGGTCGCGGGGCTGATGCGACGCGAGACGACGGGACTGGCCGTCCGTTCCGCCGACGGGCTGACCTCCCGGGAACAACTCGATCTCATCAGCAAGATGACGGCCGAGCTCGCCCAGCGGCATTCGCGGTGCTTCACCGAAGAGGTGGGGCCGTCGCTGGCCCATGCCGGGATCAGCATCCGGTTCTGGTCCCAGCTGACCGAGACCCAGCGTGATCAGCTGCACCACTATTTCCACGAGCAGATCTTCCCGGTGCTCACCCCCCTCGCCGTCGATCCGGCGCATCCCTTCCCCTACATCAGCGGGCTGTCGCTCAATCTGGCCGTCCAGGTCCGTGAGCCGGGCGGGGAGGTCGACCGCTTCGCCCGGGTGAAGGTGCCCCAGAACGTTCCTCGGCTGATCCCCGTGGCGGTGGAGCCCACGGGCACGACCGGTGTCCCGGGGGGCTTGGCCCCCCAGGCGAGCGCATGCTTCGTCCCGCTGGAGGAAGTGATCGCCGCCCATCTCTCCCAGCTGTTCCCGGGCATGGAAGTGATCGACTCCCATCTGTTCCGGGTCACCCGCAACGCCGACCTCGAGGTCGAGGAGGACGAGGCGGAGGATCTGCTCCAGGCCCTGGAGCGCGAGCTCGCCCGGCGCCGGTTCGGTCCCGCCGTCCGCCTGGAGGTGGACGCCGCCATCGATAATGATTTGCTCATCCTGCTGATGCGGGAGCTGGAGATCACCGAACGCGAGGTACATCGGGTCGCCGGCCTGCTCGACCTGTCGACCCTGTGGGCTCTCTACGACCTCGACCGCCCGGAGCTGAGGGATACGCCGCGGGTCCCGATCACACATCCGCGGCTGACGACCGATGAGGGCGAGACACCGGACTTCTTCAGCGTGCTCCGGGAGGGCGACGTCCTCGTCCACCACCCGTACGACTCGTTCACCACGTCCGTCCAGCGGTTCATCGAGCAGGCGGCGGCCGATCCGCATGTTCTCGCCATCAAGCAGACGCTCTATCGCACGTCCGGGGACTCCCCCATCGTGGATGCCCTCATCGCCGCGGCCGAGGCGGGGAAGCAGGTCGTCGTCCTCGTCGAGATCAAGGCCCGGTTCGACGAGAGCGCCAACATCCGCTGGGCCCGCGAGCTGGAACGGGCCGGTTGCCACGTGGTCTACGGTCTCATCGGCCTGAAGACCCACTGCAAGACCTGCCTCGTGGTACGCCAGGAACACGGCGGCCTGCGCCGCTACTGCCATGTGGGTACCGGCAACTACAACCCCAAGACCGCTCGGCTCTACGAGGACCTCGGGCTGCTGACCGCCGACCCGGACGTGGGCGCGGATCTCACCGACCTGTTCAACGTCCTCACCGGCTACAGCCGGCAGACGGAGTACCGCTCGCTGCTGGTCGCCCCGCAGCACATGCGGGACGGCATCCTGCAGCGGATCGAAGCCGAGGCCCAGGCTGCCCGGGATGGCCGGGAATCCGGGATCCGCATCAAGGTCAACAGCCTCGTCGACGAGCAGGTGATCGACGCCCTGTATCACGCCTCCATCGCCGGGGTACCCGTGCACTGCCTGGTCCGCGGGATCTGCGCCCTACGGCCCGGAGTGCCGGGCCTGTCGGAGACGGTCCACGTGCGTTCGATCCTGGGGCGGTTCCTGGAGCACAGCCGGGTCCTCGAGTTCACCTCGTCCGGCGAGTTCTGGATCGGCAGTGCGGACATGATGCACCGCAATCTCGACCGTCGTATCGAGGCGCTCGTGCGCGTCCCGCACCCGGACCGGCGAGACACCCTGCGGCAGATGCTCGACCACGCGTTCTCCGACGAGGTGTCCGCCTGGGTGCTGCAGTCCGACGGCCACTGGGAACGACGCACGACCGGGCCGGACGACGTTCGCCTGTCGGACTACCAGCACGACCTGCTGGCCGACGCCATGCGGCGCGGGCACCGGTAAGCCCGGCGCCCGCACCGATGGTCAGTCGTTGCTCGCCGAGACGCTCGACTTGAACTCGGAGCCGGGCCGGAACTTTGGCACGACCGAGGCAGCGACGTGCACGGGCTCACCCGTCGCCGGGTTACGACCCGTGCGGGCGGCACGTTCCACCCGCTCGAACACGCCGAAGCCGGTGATGGTCACCTTCTCTCCGCTCGCGACGGCCTCCTGAATGGCGTCGAACACCGCGTCGACGGCCTTGGTGGCGTTCGACCGCCCGCCCTCGATCTGCTGGGCGATGCGGTCAACCAACTGGGACTTGTTCACAACAACCTCCGGACGCCCCCCGCGGGCGCGGGGTGGGGAGCAGATCGGGCATCACACTGCGCTGCACCGTAGGCATCTCCACTGTCGAGGGCAATTCCCGTGAGCGTGTCGCGTCACACAAACCCGCACGTCAACGGGTTCGCTCCGGTGGGCGACGGGATGCGTAGGGTCCGGCCGGCATAGCCCGTTCGGCAGATTCATTACGTTCAGTAGCGAGAATTGCCTTTCGGTTTGGGCGCAATGTCACCCTTTGGTAGCCGGATGCTCCCGGCCTCGCCGATACCACTCCGATGGGTAGCTGCCCGGACGCCAGCCGCGACAGTCGATTCATCCCCCTCGGAGACGATCAATTCCCCCCGATGCGCCCGCCACCCATCTCACCCTCCCGAATGTGAGATATGACACGCGCCACCGTGAACCCTCGGCCAGGACCGGATCCGACCCTGTCCCGGCGGATGGTGCGTACTCGGGAACCGGCGCACCCGGACACCGGTGACCGGGTGACAGCCCCGGGCGTTAGGCGGTGGTCGGCGACCAGGCGGGCCGGCCAGCCTCGAAAGAGGTGATCATCTCTTCGTGGCGAAGGGTCAGCCCGACGTCGTCGAGCCCCTCCATCAACCGCCAGCGGGTGAAATCGTCGAGGTCGAAGGTGGCCACCAGCCCCGCGCCCCGGACCTCGCGCGCAACGAGATCAACAGTGATCTCGATCGTGGGATCCGCCTCGACGGCGGACATGAGTGCCTCGACCGTCTCAGCCGGCAGCTGCACCGGCAACAGTCCGTTGCCGAGGGCGTTGCCGCGGAAGATGTCCGCGAACCGGGGCGAGAGCACGGCACGGAACCCATAGTCCTGCAGCGCCCAGACGGCGTGCTCCCGCGAGGAACCGGTGCCGAAGTCCGGGCCGGCCAGCAGGATCGACGCCGCGGCGTACACCGGGTTGTTCAGCACGAAGCCGTCGTCGGCGCGCCACTGCGCGAACAGGCCGGCGCCGAACCCCGTCCGCTCGATCCGCTTGAGCCACTCACTCGGAATGATCTGATCGGTATCGACGTCGCTGCGGCGCAGCGGCACCGCGCGCCCGGTGTGAATCGTGAACGCCTCCATCGCGGAAACGCTCCCCTCTCGAAGAAGTCGTGGATGAACGACGGTCGCCGTCGTGCGTGGACCGACGATCCACGCCGGGCGCGCTACAGATCCGCCGGAGCGGTCAGCCGACCGGTCACGGCGGTGGCCGCGGCGACCGCGGGCGAGACGAGATGGGTGCGCCCACCCGGCCCCTGCCGGCCTTCGAAGTTGCGGTTCGACGTCGAGGCACTGCGCTCGCCGGGCCGGAGCGTGTCGGGGTTCATGCCGAGGCACATCGAACAGCCGGCGCTGCGCCACTGCGCTCCCGCAGCCCGAAAGACCTCGTCGAGCCCCTCCGCCTCGGCCTGCGCCTTCACCGCCATGGAGCCGGGAACGACCAGGACCCGGACCCCCTCGCTCACCCGCCGGCCGCGCAGCACGTCGGCGGCGGCGCGCAGGTCGCTCAGGCGCCCGTTGGTGCACGATCCGATGAACACCGTGTCGACGGCGACGTCGGACAACGGGGTGCCGGGGGTGAGGCCCATGTAGGTCAGCGCTCGTTCGACCGAGGCCCGCGCGGCCGCGTCCGGGTAGTCGGCGGGCGCGGGAACCAGCGATCCGAGCGGTGCGGCCTGGCCCGGGTTGGTGCCCCAGGTGACGTAGGGCGTGAGGCTCACGGCATCGATCACGACCTCCCGGTCGAAGGCCGCGTCGGAGTCGGAGGCGAGGGTACGCCAGTAGGCCACCGCTTCCTCCCAGGCGGCACCGGTGGCGACATGCGGCCGCCCGGCGAGATACTCGAACGTGACGTCGTCGGGCGCGATCATCCCGGCGCGCGCGCCGGCCTCGATGGACATGTTGCAGACCGTCATCCGGCCCTCCATCGGCAGGGCCCGGATCGCCGCACCGCGGTACTCGATGACGTGGCCGGCACCACCGCCGGTGCCGATCCGCGCAATGATCGCCAGGATGAGATCCTTCGCGGTGACCCCGACGGGCAGGTCGCCTGCCACGGTGATCGCCGTCGTCTTCGGCCTGCGCTGCGGCAACGTCTGGGTCGCGAGGACGTGCTCGACCTGGCTGGTGCCGATCCCGAAAGCCAGCGCCCCGAACGCGCCATGGGTGGAGGTGTGGCTGTCACCGCAAACGATCGTCATGCCGGGCTGGGACAGCCCGAGCTGTGGGCCGACGACGTGCACGATGCCCTGGCCCGGGTCGTTCATCGGGTACAGCCGCACCCCAAACTCGGCGCAGTTCTTCCGCAGCGCCTCCACCTGAGCCGCCGAGATCGGATCGGCGATCGGCGCCAGCGTGTCGGTGGTGGGGACGTTGTGATCCTCGGTGGCGAGGGTCAGCTCCGGACGCCGCACGGGCCGCCCGGCCAGCCGCAGGGCCTCGAACGCCTGCGGCGAGGTGACCTCGTGAACCAGGTGCAGATCGATGTACAGCAGATCCGGTTCGCCGTCGGCGCGCCGCACCACGTGGGCGTCCCAGACCTTTTCCGCAAGTGTGCGCCCCATGGTCGACCCATTCTCCCCTCTTCTGGCGTGGCGATGAGCTTCCCTGCCCCACAGCCTGTTGTCTCATGATGTGGGATGACAGTATCAATGTGTGAAACAGCTTAGCGGAGTCGGAGTCCTGGACAAAGCAGCCCTCGTGCTGACCGCCGTCGAGGCGGGACCGGCGTCACTCGCTGATCTGGTGGCCCGAACCGGGCTCACCCGCGCGACGGCGCATCGGCTGGCACACGCTCTCGAGGTCCACCGCCTCCTTGGCCGGACCGCCGACGGCCGCTTCGTCCCCGGGCCGCGGCTCGCCGCCGGGACCCCGACCCCCCTGCCGTGGGACCTGCTGGATCGGGCCGGCCGGGTTCTCACCGAGCTTCGCGAGATGACCGGAGAAAGTGCCCAGCTCTATGTGCGGCGCAGGGCCCTGCGCCACTGCGTCGCCGCCTCCGAACGCGCCAGCGGCCTGCGCGACACCGTGCCCGTCGGCGCCACGCTCCCGATGACGGCGGGATCCGGCGCTCAGGTCCTCCTCGCCTTCGCGGCACATCCCGAGCCGGAACTGCTCGCCGGAGCCCTGTTCGACGAAGCCGTCCTCCGCCGGGTGCGCGATCGTGGCTGGGCGGAGAGCATCGGGGAACGCGAGAGGGGGTTGGCGTCCGTGTCCGCCCCGGTGCACGACGGCCCGGGAACAGTGATCGCGGCAGTGTCCCTGTCGGGGCCGGTGGAGCGGCTCACCCGGTCGCCGGGACGCCGGCACGGCGCGGCGGTCCTCGCCGCGGCGGCCCGGCTCTCGACACCGACCGTCGGCTGACACACCCACCCGCCTGCATCCACCCGCCACCAACCGCCGACCACCGGACGTCGGTCACCAACGGTGGACCGCCACAACTTTTCCTCGGCCACAAAACACGCGACCAGACCTTTTTCGTCGGCCGTTCTTGCCATTCGCCATTTTGAATCCCCCATTCGGACCCCACGCCCACGACTGCCCGGGCTACATCTGCCGGTGGCGGGCGGCGGCTCTACCGCGCAGGGGTATCCCCCGCCGCGCGGCTTCGCCGCCCTACGTCGTAGCCTGTTCGAGTCGTCCGTCTCGGATGATCGGAACAGTAGGCCGGATGACCCATGCGGGTATTGGCATCTAGTGCAAGCGATACAGCTCGCCCGCGCACTGGTGCGCTCGTCCGGATGACGCTCCGGGCTCCGCCCACGGGCCGCCGCCGCCCGCAGCGGCGCCGCCGTAGGCTCGGCCGCCCCGGGCGGCGCCAAAGAAGGGGACAACGCGCGGTGCGCAAACTGGGTTCGCGGTACGTGCTGCACGAGGTACTCGGGCAGGGTACGACCGGCCAGGTCTGGCGGGGCGCCGCCGTCTCGGACGGTGCTCCCGTGGCCATCAAGGTGCTGCGCCCCGAGCTCGCCGACGATCCCAAGATCGTGGAGCGATTCCTGCGTGAGTGGGACCTTCTGATCGACCTCGACAGCCCGGATCTCGTCGCCGTATGCGATCTGGTGAACGAACCCGATGTGCTCGCCATAGTCATGGATCTGGTTGACGGTCCCGACCTGCGGGCCCATCTGCGCGAGTTCGGGCCTCGGCCGGTGGAGGAGGCGGTCCGGCTCGTCGTCGGCACCCTGTGGGCGCTCGACAGCGTGCACGCCGCCGACGTCGTCCACCGGGACGTCAAACCCGAGAACATACTCATCGACACCTCCGATCCGGCTCATCCGATCGTGCGCCTGACCGACTTCGGGATCGCCCAGATGATCAATGGTTCGTCCCGGACCAGCACCACCGGACCGATCGGGACCCCGCTCTACATGGCCCCCGAGCTGAGCACGGGCGCGCCACCGACCCCGGCAGCGGACGTGTACTCGGCGGGAGTCGTGCTGTACGAGCTTCTCGCGGGTTCGCCGCCGTTCGACTCCCCCAACCCGGCCGAGCTCCTGCAGGCGCACCGCGAAAAACAGCCCCAGCCCATTCAGGGTGTGCCGGCGCCGGTGTGGGGTGTGCTGGCCGGAATGCTCGCCAAGTCCCCGAGGCAGCGGCCCGTGAGCGCCGCCGATGCGGCCGAGGACCTGGTCGAGGCGCTCGAGGCCAGCCGTTGGGGGACCGGCTACGCGTCCAGGCCAGGCAGCCATGCCGACCATGACAACCGAATCCAGCTCTCCGCACTCGCCGGCGCGTCCGCGGCCCGGGCCGACAATCATTCCCCCGCCACGGGAACGCAGCGCGTGGTGCGCTCCGCCGCCGTGGCCGCGGCGGCGGGCACGGGAGGCGTGGTCGGCGCATCCGCCGCGCCTGACTGGTCCGACCTGGAGCACACGCAGATCGCGGGCAGTCTGCTGACCACCGCCACGAAGACCGGTGGACGGGATGGCGGCGTCGAGCGCACCCGGATGGCCCCGGCCGCCGGCGGCCGGGGAGGGTGGGACGGTGACGCCCCGACCGGCATACAGCCGGCGCTGCGGATCCCGGCCCGCTCCGACGCTCCGGCCGCGGACACGAACACAGTCATGTCGGCGATCCCGGCGAACCACCAACCCGGCCCCCCGATCGGTGGGGCCGCGGCCGCCTCGCGGGCGGCCGCCGACCGGCGGCGGCGTAGCCGGATCGCGGCGGGTGCGGGCCTTGTCGTCGCCCTCGTCGCCGGTGCCGGCGCCTGGGCGCTCGCCTCCAGCGGGGGCACCGGCGCGGAACTGAGCGCGGACGGTCCCGCCGGGGTGTCCGCCGCGGCAGCCTCGGGCGGTTCCGGCTTCAGAACCAGCGGAGCCGCCGCTCCGGGCGTGGCCGTTGGGGTCAACCCGACGAGCCTCTCCGGGGGCGGGGCAACCCCGCGGCCCAGCGCGAAGGGATCTCCCTCCCCCGGCGCCGGTACGGCGGCTGCGGCTAGCCCCACAGGGGCCACGCCGACGAACAGCCCGACGGCGCGGAGCAGCCCGTCCCCGTCGCCCACCGACGACGGCACGGCGACCGTTCCCAACACCGAGGGCAGCTCGTTCACCACGGCGGAGAACACCCTGAGGTCGGCGGGCTTCACGCACCTCAGTAAGGCCTTCGGGTGTTACGGTGCCGGTGCGGTCGACACCGTCGCGCAGCAGTCCCCGAAGTCGGGAAAGATCGCCAAAACGACCACGATCAACCTGCAGGTCGAGGATTGCGCGCAGGTACCCGGCGTCATCGGAATGACCGAGTCGGACGCCAAGTGGCAGCTCAGCTTCGCCGGCTTCACCTCCACCGCGGTCAACGGGTCGTGCGCCAACGGCGAGACCACCAAGGTGTCGGCGTACTCCCCCACCGGACAGCGCCCACGCCATTCCACGACGGTGACGTTGACCCTGGCCTGCACCAAGCCCCCGGCGTCCGCCCCGGCCCCGACCCCGACATCGACGGCCAAGAACTGAACGCCTGACCATCGGGCCGCCGCCTGGGCAGGTCCCGGCGCCTTCCCGGCACGGGGATCAGTCCGGCACGGGGATCAGCCCGGCACGAGGAACGGTCTTCCCGCCCCGCTCAGCCGAGACGGTCCATGGGCAACGAGCGGATGTCGTCCCGGGGACCAGCGAGCGGCCCGCCGGTAAGCCGTGGCTTACCCGGCTCCTCGTCGACCCGGATACTGCGCGGCAGGGGCATCGGAACCGGCAGTTCCGCCTCAGGCTCCGGCGCGAGCGCCGCCAGGCTGGTCGCCGCCCACAGGTCCACCTCGACGATGATCTCGCCGTTCTCCGAGGACATCCGCAGCCGTCCCCCGTGTACCTCGACGAGGCGTCGCACGACGTAGAGCCCCATGCCGGCCCCGTCCGTGGGGCGGGTCGCCGTGCCGTCCCGCTGGGTGAACGGTTCGAAGAGCTGGCGGATGGTGTCGGGGTCGAGATCGGGCCCGGGATTACGGACGCGCAGGACGACCTCGTCGCCCACCCGGCCGGCTATGAGCCGTACCGGCGCTCCCGGCCAGGAGTGCACCAGGGCGTTGTCGACGAGGTTCGCGACCACCTGGATGAGGGCCTGTCGGGCCATCCGCACCGGCAGCTCCAGCGGAAGATCCACCGTCACGCTGCTCGGCGACCCGGTGTACGAGAGCGTGGCGAGCACGTGCCGGACGACCTCCGGCAGATCGGCGATGGTGGTCTCGTCCGTGCCGGTGGCCGTGGCGGCCGTGAGCATGTTCTCCAGCAGGCGGGAGAGGCGATCGGAGTAGTTCACCGCCGCATCGAGCAGATCGTCGAGCTGGGCGTCCGAGAGCCGGTCGCGACGGCGCTTGATGGTCAGCAGGTTTCCGCGGATACCGGTCAGTGGCGTGCGGAACTCGTGCGACACCGTCGCGACCAGGTCGCTGCGGATCCTGTCGGTCTCCTCCAACCGGGCCATCAGGCTCTGCTGACCCTCGTAGAGCTGCTGCCGGTAGTGCTCCACCCGGCGGCGGGACTGCTCGTTGTAGTGCCAGAAGACCATCTGTGCGCAGGCAAGAGCGAAGATGAAGCCGGCATGCAGGCCGGCCACCAGCCAGGCATTGTCCAGCAGCTCCCCGTCGGCCGAAATGATGTTGCCGATCGCCAGGTTGGCGACGAACACGAAGGCGATCGCCAGCAGATAGACGGTCCACTCCTCGTAGAGCGCGATCAATGCGACGACCACGAAGAAGTGAAAGTACATCGGGGTGAGGCCGCTCGAAAAATGGACGAGGACGACAGAACAGCACAGCAGCCCGAGGCTGGCGGCCAGGGCACGGACCCGGCGGCGGCCGGGCACCACCGCGGAGGCGAACAGCAGCGCCGGCAGACTGGCCGCCAGAAAGCCGTGCACGAGGCTCAGGTCGCGCCAGATCGCGTAACAGACGATGACCGGCAGGTGTATCGCCAGCACCAGGCACATCAACGTGTGACGGGCCGTCCAGTCCTCGATGGGCAGACCGCGGCCCTGGGGAAGCAGCGAGGTGATGCGCCGGGCGGCTCCCGGCAGGACGTCCACCTGCTCCGGTGCCGATCCCGGCGGGCGCAGCCGACCAGCATGGCGGGCGGCGCGCCCCACGTGCGCACTCCCATGCCGACGCCGTGCGCGTTCGGGTGCCGATGGACTGACGGTGGACATCCGCGCAAGTTTGTACCGATCCGGTGCTGGAGCACCATGGTTGTCAAGGGTGGTGTCGCATGGCGACAATGCCCAGGTTTGACTAGGCCATCTGCACCACCTGGTACCGGGCTCAACGGAGCATGGCGCGGACCTCGCCCTCCCCGCCAGGCTGTGGTCCGCGGGGTGGCCCCGAGACAGCCCCCCATGGAGGAGGACACCGTGCCCCCAGTGGCCCTGACAGCCCCAGTGGCCCTGACAGCCTCGACCGCTTCCGCGATCGCCCCGTCGACCGCGGGTCGGATCGGCCCGCCGCAGCCGGGTGCCACCGACGATCCCGCGCTGACCGCCGTCATGGCCCGGGTCGCGCGCCCCCAGCTACGCCTGGTGGCCTCGACCCCGGACACCGAGATCGAAGTGGTCCACGGCCGCGGAGGCCCAGCGTCCTGCGGCTGCCGCGCGTGCACGATGGCCCGCCACCCCGCGACCATGCTGCGGTTCGAGGTTATGCGGTAGGCCCGGATCGCGCCCGACATGACGATGGCCCCCGGAGAGGAATCCGAGGGCCATCGATGGTCCGTCTTGGTGCGAGGGCGTAGCTCTCGTCCTCTGCGAAGAATCGAAGATAAAACCGCTGTGTAGCCCCGACCGGATTCGAACCGGCGCTACCGCCTTGAGAGGGCGGCGTCCTGGGCCGCTAGACGACGGGGCCAAGACTCTGGTTCTTACTTACGCGCTTATGTGCGTGTCACACTGTACAGTATAGCGGCCAGTTTCGACCGAGCGGCAGATCTGATGCAGCTGGGGTACCAGGACTCGAACCTAGACTAACGGAGCCAGAATCCGTTGGGCTGCCAATTACCCCATACCCCATGGGCCCTGTTCGGGCGCTGCCTACTGTACCTCATGCAGACAGCACATCAGCGCGCCGGGGTGCCGATGCACGCCGGTCATCCCGTCACGTCCCGTGGCTGGGGCATCGGGAATGACCGGCAGCCACCCGACCGGCAGTCATCCGGCGGAGGATCGCGCCGCGGGCGCTAGCGAGCCGTTACCGGGTTGGTGAGCGTCCCGATGCCCTCGACGGTCACCGCCACCGTCTGCCCCGGTGACATCGGCCCCACGCCCGCGGGCGTTCCGGTCAGCAGCACGTCGCCGGGTAGCAGCGTCATGGCCGACGACATGTAGGCGATCAACGAGGGGACGTCGCGCAGCAGCAGGCCGGTTCGGGAGCTCTGGCGCAGTTCGCCGTCCAGGGTGGTGCGGATGGTCAGATCCGCCGGGTCGAGATCCGTCTCGATCCAGGGACCGAGGGGGCAGAAGGCGTCATGGCCCTTGGCCCGGGTCCACTGGCCGTCCGCCTTCTGCTGATCGCGAGCGGTCACGTCATTGGCGCAGGTATAGCCGAGCACCACTTCGAAGGCCCGTTCCACCGGGACGTCACGGCACAGCCGGCCGATGACGATCGCCAGCTCGCCCTCGAAGTCGACCCGCTCGCTGTCCGACGGAAGGGTGATCGGATCGCCCGGGCCGGCGACGCTGGTGGAGGGCTTGAGGAAGAGGATCGGACACTCGGGCGGGGTGTCACCGCCCATCTCCCAGACATGGTCGGCATAGTTCTTGCCCCCGCAGAGCACCTTGCTCGGCAGCACGGGAGCGAGCAGCCGCACGTCGCCGAGCCCCCGGCGGACGCCGGTGAAGGAGAACGGACCGAACGGATGCGGGGTGATGCCGGAGATCACGGCCGTACCCGCCTCGATCGACCCCTCCACGACCCCGAACCCAGGCTCCGAACCATCGGTAAACCTCGCAATACGCACCCCCAGACCGTACCGAGCCCGCGGAAGGAGCTGACCCGACCGGCCGGTGGGCGGCCCCGCCACACCGCGGGTATGACTCGTATGACCGACATGACCACGGCCGGGGCTGATCAAGTTCGCCAGAACGGTGACGAGTGACCGAGAATTAGGCTAGAACCCGCGCCTGGTCCACCAGCTGGTCCACCAGCGGATGGCAGCCACCCGCTCCCGCTGTCCCGTACTGACCAGATCCGACGCGGACGGCCGACATCACCGCGGAGCTGCCCGGCAAGTTACCCGGCAGAGGAAAGGGAAAGGAAAACGGTGAGCGAGACCGACACCACCCCCGTCTACGATGTCGGCGCACCCGAGCCGAAGCCGATCGACGAGGAACTGAGCGTCAAACTGCGCCACCTGGCCGAAGACGCGATCCTGCGGGGTAAACCCAACGGCGACGAGCGGTGCGACAACTGCCTGTACTACCTGGACGCCGACAAGGACATCACCTACTGCTGGCACCCGAAGCTACGCGTTCTGGTCGGCGGCGACTGGTGGTGCCAGTGGTGGGAGGAGATCCCGCAGGACTGACCCACGTAGCCGGCGGCCCGGCCCGCGGCGGCGGGCTGCTCCGCGGGCGGTACAACGGGAGCACCCACGCCCGGGCGGGGCCGCTCCCGGGGGTTGGGGCCCGGTGTCAGGCCGCGTCCGGGTCTGGGCGCTCTCCCTGCCGCCGCAGTCCGTAGTCGACGGCGTCCTCCAGGGCCGCCCAGGAGGCGGCGATGATGTTCTCGTCCACGCCGATCGTATCCCAGCACTCGCGGCCGTCACTGGTTCCCACCAGGACCCGGGTCACCGCGCCGGTCCCCTGCTTGCCGTCGAGGATCCGAACCTTGTAGTCCACCAGGTCCAGATCGGCCAACCCCGGATATGCCTTCTCCAGCGCGTTGCGCAGTGCCGTGTCGAGAGCGTTGACCGGTCCGTTCCCCTCCGCCGTCGCGACGTGGCGTTCGCCGTGCGAGGTGAGCTTCACCGTCGCCTCGCTGACCACCTCGCCGCCCGGGCGCTGCTCGACGATGACGCGCCAGGATTCGAGGGTGTAGAACCGCTGCCGGCCGGCCACCTCGTCGCGCAGCAGGAGTTCGAAGGAGGCCTCCGCGGCCTCGTAGACGTACCCGGCCGCCTCCCGCTCTTTGACCAGGTCCACCACCCGTCCGAGCGCCTCACGCTGGTTCGACAGGTCAAGGCCGAGCTCACGGCCCTTCAGTTCGATGGTCGCCCGACCGGCGAGCTCCGAGACCAGCATCCTCATGTCACTGCCCACGACCGCCGGGTCGATGTGCTGGTACAGGTCCGGATCGACCTTGACGGCGCTGGCGTGCAGGCCGGCCTTGTGCGCGAAGGCGCTGGCCCCGACGTACGGCCGGTGCGGGTCGGGCACGGAGTTGGTGACCTCGTCGATCGCGTGGGAGACCCGGACGAGCTCACGCAGCCGCCCGGGCGGCAGCACGGCCCGGTCCAACTTGGTCTCCAGACCCGCGATGACGCTCAGCAGGTTGGCGTTCCCGCACCGCTCGCCGTAGCCGTTTGCGGTGCCCTGCACGTGGGTGACGCCGGCCTCCACCGCCACCAGGGTGTTCGCGACCGCGCAGTCGGCGTCGTCGTGGCAGTGGATACCGAGCCGGGCGCCGGTCGTGGCGAGAACATCGGCGACGACCGCGCCGATCCGCGCCGGGAGCATGCCGCCGTTCGTGTCGCACAGCACGACGACCTCGGCACCGGCCTCGGCCGCAACGGAGACGACCTCAAGGGCGTAGGCGGGATGCACCCGATGGCCGTCGAAGAAGTGCTCGGCGTCGACGAAGACCCGCTTTCCCTCCGCGCGCAGATGCACGACGGTGTCCCGGATCATCGCGAGGTTCTCGGCCGGGGTGGTGCGCAGGGCACGTTCGACGTGGCGCAGATCCGACTTGGCGACCAGGCAGACCACCGAGGTCCCCGCGTCCCGAAGCGCCGCCACCTGGGGATCGTCCGCGGCGGCGCGGCCCGCCCGCCGGGTGGCCCCGAAGGCGGTCAGCACGGCGGTCGTCAGGTTCAGTTCGCCGCGCGCCCGGGTGAAGAACTCCGCGTCCTTCGGGTTCGATCCCGGCCAGCCGCCCTCGATGAAACCGACACCGAGATCGTCCAGGTGGCGGGCCACCGCGAGTTTGTCGCCGACCGAGAGCGACAACCCCTCCTGCTGGGTACCGTCCCGCAATGTCGTGTCATAGATGTGCAGGGAATCGGGATCGTATGGCCGCACGGGGCGCCCCTCCGCAAGGATCTTGGGCCGTTCCGCCCCGGCCGAGCCGAGCGGTCCGGACAACCTCCGGCACGCCGAACCGAGCAGAGTTCGGGAACCTGGGGCCGCCACGCGCCCGGCCCCAGGGGTCAGCGACCGAAGCGCGCGACGGAGACGGGTTCGCCGCCGGGTGACAAGCCTACGATGTAACAGGCCCGACATGTGACGGATGTGGCGTGCGCCACAGTGGAGGATCTCAGTCCCCCGCAAACCGGCGTAGCCGGTCGACCTGCAGGATCGTGATGGTCTGACCTTCCGAGAGGATCCAGGTCCTCCGCTCGAACTCGCGCAACGCCTGGTTCACCGACTGGCGGGAACCGCCGAGCAGCGAGGCGATCTCGGTCTGTGTGAGGCCGAGTTCGATCATTGGACGCCCCGCCTCCCGCATCCGCAGCAGGAGCAACTTGGCCACGCGTCGCGGCAGATCGAGGAAGACGAGGTCGGCATTCGCTCCGGTGAGGCGTCGCACGTGCGCCACCAGTGCTCGGATGAGCTGCTCGGCGACGGCCGGCCGTTCCCGCACGAGTTCCCAGACCGCGGTGCGGTCGAGAACCAGCGCAGTACTCGGTTCGAGCGCCTCGACGCCGGCGGACCGGGTACCCCCTTCGACGATGTTGAGTTCTCCCAGGGTTTCCCGTGGCCCGACAATGTTCAAAACGTGATCACGGCCGTCATCGGCCTTCGTGAGCACCTTCAACCGCCCGGAGGCGACCACCAGAAGAGTGTCGGCGGGCTTACCTTCCGTGAAGACAACCTGTCCACGCCGGAAACGTCGCGTGACGGCTCGCGTGGCGAGCCGCAACAGGTCCTCCTCCTGCAGTTCCTTCAGCAGCGTGGTCGCTCGGAGCAGGGCGACCGCCTCGTTGTCGTGCATGCGGTGACCGTAGCGCCGTCCGCCTGCCTCATGTTCCCCAGATACCCCGGACGACGGGATCGGATTCGGCGGCAGACCGCAAGCATCCCCGGCGTACGACACGGTAGACATCATACCGTAACATGATGACTACTCCAGCAACGTACCACGTCGCGCATGGAGAGGATTCCGGCTACGCCACCGCCCGAGGTCACGATAAGGTGCCGAAAACCGCCCCGCAGCATCGCGGCAGCCGCCTCGTCCAAGGACCACTCCGGATCCGCGAAGACGACATCGCGGGTGAGATGGTCGCCCGCGATCTCGACATCCGGATCCTGAGCCGCGGCGATCGATCGCAGAACGTCCCGTTCGGTCAGGATCCCGTAGCCCTCACTGTCCGCATCGTGGACGACCGCGGCACCCACCTTGCGCGCCGCCATCAGCCTCGCCGCCTGGCGAAGCGTGTGCCCCGGGCCGATCATGAGAACAAGGGAGCTCATAGCCTCCGAAACCCGCACGACGCCCTCCCGACGCTTGTGCATTCGTGAAAACTGCTACTCGCGACGGTAGGCCCTGCCGGCCATGTTGACCAGAGCACACGATGCTTCGGCGTGGGCATTATGTGAGCCCGGCCACGCGGGGCCGGGCTCACGACCCTGGCCGGGACGCGGGGCAACGCGCGAACGCCCGCGACGCCGGCCACGGCGTTATTGCTGGACGAACTCGTTCCACTCCTGGTATCGGTCCAGTTCCCCCCGGGTCGCGCGGTGGAAGATCTCCAGCAGCTCCCGGGTGACGGGGCCCGGCTTCCCGCTCCCGACCTGCCGGTCGTCCACCTCGACGATCGGCACGATCTCGGCCGCCGTGCCGGTGAAGAACGCCTCGTCAGCCAGATAGAGGTCGGTGCGCACGATGTGCTGCTCGATCACCTCGTACCCCTGATCGGCGGCGATCCTCATGATCGAGGCGCGGGTGATGCCACCGAGCGGACCATCCGTGAGGAGCGGAGTGATGACCTTGCGTCCGGAGACGATGAAGACGTTTTCCCCGGTGCCGTCGGCGATGTGGCCATTGGGGCTGGTCAGAATCGCCTCGTCGTAACCGGCCTTGACCGCCGCGACCTTCGCCAGGGACGAGTTGAGGTACTGCCCGGACGCCTTGGCCGCCGGCGGCGTGATGTTCGGGTCGTTCCGCTTCCAGGAGGAAATCATCGCGCGGACGCCGTTCTCCTCTGCCTCCTCGCCGAGGTAGGCGCCCCACGGCCACACCGCGATCATGACCTCGACAGGAGAAGGCAACGGATTGAGCCCCATCTCACCGTAACCGAGGTAGATCAGCGGCCGGATGTAGCAGGAGGCGATGTCGTTCACCGCGATGGTCTCCTTCGTCGCCGCGACGACCTGCTCCGGCGTGAAGGACGGCTCCATCACATAAATCTTGGCACTGCGGTAGAGACGGGCGATGTGGTCCGTCAGCCGGAACACGGCGGGCCCTTGGGCCGTCTCGTAGCAGCGGACGCCTTCGAACACACCCCACCCGTAGTGCAGGGTCGGGTTGAGCACGTGGATGCGGGCGTCGTCCCAGTCGACGAACTCTCCACTCATCCAGATCTTCGAGGTTGGGGTGATAGGCACGGCGACTCCAGGCCAAAGTACGACGAAGCGAACAGGAGATGACGAATCCGCCGATCTTCGCCGTGATGGGGCCCTGTCGGCTGCCGTCTTACCGGATCTACGGCTCCCGTAGAGAATAACCACGACGCACCTGGACCGGAAGGGCCCCCGCGGCGATCAACCATCCGGCCTCCACCGGTGGCGTGGCGGGGTGGCGCGAGGACCGGGGTGGCGAGGACTCAGCCCGCCGCCCGCGCGGCGAGGTCCTCGCCGCGTTCCCGGGTCGACAGCTGGGCCGCTCCCGCGGCGGCACGATCCGCCAGGGAGGATGCGACGGCGGCCTCGACCTTCGCCGCCTCCTCGGCGTGGCCGAGATGATCGAGCAGCATCGCCACCGAGGCGACGGTGGCCGTCGGGTCGGCGAGCTGCCTGCCGGCGATATCCGGGGCGCTGCCGTGCACGGGCTCGAACATGCTCGGGTGGGCACCGGAGGGATCGAGGTTGCCACTGGCGGCCAGGCCGATCCCGCCGGTGATGGCCGCGCCGATGTCGGTGATGATGTCGCCGAACATGTTGTCCGTCACGACGACGTCGAACCGGCCCGGATCGGTCACGAAGAACATCGAGGCCGCGTCCACGTGCTGGTAGTCGACGCGCACGTCGGGGAACTCGGGCGCCACCTCGGCCACGGTGCGCGACCACAGGTCGCCGGCCTTGGTCAGCACGTTGTTCTTGTGCACGAGAGTCAGATGGCGACGCTCGCGTCGATCGGCCCGCCGGAACGCGTCGCGCACGACGCGCTCGACGCCGTACCGGGTGTTGAGGCTCTCCTCGGTTGCCACCTCGTGAGGCGTCCCCTTCCGGAGCACACCCCCCGCGCCCGCGTACGGCCCCTCCGTGCCCTCCCGCACCACGATCATGTCGATAGCCGGATCGCCGGCCAGCGGCGAGCGGACTCCCGGGTAGAGCCGCACCGGCCGGAGATTGACGTGATGGTCGAATTCGAACCGCAGCCGCAGCAGCAGGCCACGCTCGAGGACACCGCTGGGCACGCCGGGATCACCGACCGCCCCGAGCAGGATCGCGTCGTGACCGCGCAGTTCCTCCAGCACCGAGTCGGGCAGCGTCTCCCCGGTCTCGTGCCAGCGCCGGGCACCCAGGTCGTATTCGGTCATGTCGACCTTGGGATGTACCGCGCGCAGCACCCGCAACCCCTCCGCCACCACCTCGGGGCCGATCCCGTCACCGCCGATCACTGCAAGCCTCATGGGCCGACTGTAGCGGCCGACCGCGGGTCCGCACGGGTCCGCTCACGACGGGCCACCGCCCCGGCGGCCGTCATCGTACTCCCGAACGGCCGCGAATCACCCCCGAATAACTGCGAACGGTAGCTATACCACTACCTCAGCCTAACCTCGCCTCCGGAACGCCACCCACACTTCCACATTCGATCACCTTGAGTAATCGTAGCGCACCACCTCGCCGAATAAAGTTCACCCCCGTTGTTGCTGGATTGATTTCCATCGGCCGACTCGGACTACTCGCACGCCTCGCGTCGGCACCCGAAAATCCTGGCGAGCAATGACCGTTTTGGCGACGGATCAACGATGAACGACGCCTCCGGCGCCCAGAAACCGCCGATCTTGCGCCGGGGGCACGGGAAGGACGATGAACGGCAATCCGACCGCCACCCGCTGGTCGCACAAAAGAGCGCAGGATTCACAACTCCGGACGGTACTCGCACCCGGCATCGCGGCCGGATGGTAAGAAAATCACTTACAGGACAGGTGCGACGTGCTTCGATGCGAGGGGGGTGCACGGCGCATGATTACTCGGCAGCGGATTCCCGCGGGACCTCCGTCCAGCGACCGCCCCGATGTCGGCGACGCGGCTGTTTCGCCCGGTGGCGCGGCCGAGGGCAGGACGCTGCCCGCAGCCGGTGGGGCGGGCCCCCGGGCGGTCGAAGAACAGCGACGGGGGTGGGACGCGTGGCGACGACCGGCCCGACCTACGCCGGGTTCTCGCCGATCCCGACGAACCCGTGCTGTTCTTCCAGCCGATCGTGGATCTGCAACGGGGGGTCATCGCGGGGTATGAGGCGCTCGCACGCTTCCACAGCCACCCGGCCCACCCGCCCGACCTCGTCTTCGCCGAGGCGGACCGGCTCGGGCTCGCGGCCCAGTTGGAGGCCCGTGTCCTCGCCGCCGCGCTGGAGGCGCGTGACCGGCTTCCCGACCGCTGCTTCCTCGCGGTCAACGTCCTGCCCCATCTGCTCACCACACCAGAAGTCACGGCAGTCTGGCAGCGCGCGGACCTGCGGCGCCTGGTCCTAGAACTCAACGAGGCGGTCGACCTCGACACCACCACCGGCCTGACGACCACCGCGGGCGCACTGCGCAACCTCGGTGCGTTCGTGGCGATGGACGACGTCGGCTCGGGCTACGCCGGGTTGCAGCAGCTGGCGCGAATCCGCCCCGACTTCGTCAAGCTGGACCGCTCGCTCGTGGTCAACGTGGACGACGACCAAGTCAAGATCGCCCTTACCGAGCTGGTCGGCACCTTCGCCAGCCGGCTCAACGCCTGGGTCATCGCGGAGGGGGTCGAGCGGTTCGACGAGCTCGGCATGCTGGTCGCGCTGGGGGTTCCGCTCGGCCAGGGATTCCTGCTCGGGCGTCCCTCCCGGGACTGGCAGCAGCTCGACCCAACCGTGGCTCGGCGTATCCACCAATTCTCGGAACGCAGCAACCACGCCGCGAGCATCGAGAGCCTGATGGAACAGGTCACGATCAGCATAGGTGAATCCGGTCGGTGCGCCATGTCCGCGGACTGTCCGTCCTGTCCCATGAGCGCCGCCCGGAACCGGGACGGTCTCGCGGCCGGCGATGATTCGGCCGGACCGGACGGTGACCGGGCGCCTCGAGCCACCATCATCGTCTCCAACCGATGCCGACCGGTCGCCCTGCATCTGTCCGGCGGCCCGGGCGGCGGCACGGAACCGCGCCGTGTTCCCACGACGCTTTTCGCGCGGCCCGAGGAGCCGGTGACCGAGGTCGCGCGTCGAGCCATGACGGCTCTTCGAAGTTAAGCGGGTTTGAGGCATCTGCGGGCTCGGCGGGTGGTTGCGCAGCGTGTTCGTAGCCGCTGGTTTTCGGGGTTGCGGTAGTCGAAGGCGTCTCGGGCGTCGAGCTTGATGACCCGGGTGTGGCCTTCGCTGGCGGCGTT